>CAZOHL010000041.1:22918-24927 GCA_964579645.1 uncultured Rikenella sp.
GGCTGCTCGCGGAAATGACCCACCGGGTCATTTCTTGTCGCTCGCCCCTCTCTTGCCTTCTATCGTGCCTCCTTCCATATCAGCGCCGAAGCGCCCAGTATTGCTGCCTGCGCCTCCGGCAGTCCTGACGGTTCGATCCTGAATGTGTCCCTGAAGACTGGCATCACAAGTTCTTCGGCATATTTTCTCACCGGCACGAAGAGGGCATCGCCTGCGTTTGCCAGTCCGCCGAAGAGGTATATGGCCTCCGGGCTGGAAAAGATGACCGAGTTGGCAATCCCCAGTGCTATCATGCGCGCGGTCTGATCGAGGGCTTGCTGTGCAATTGCATCGCCGGCCGCCGCGGCTTCAGCGACCCGCCGTGAGGTGATCTCACCGCCCCTCAGCTCGCGCAGCATGCTTTCATCACGGCGGTCGCTAAGCAGTGAAAGAACAGTGCGGACCAGCCCTGTTGCCGATGCATATGTTTCAAGACAGCCGCGGCGACCGCATCCGCACACCCTGCCTCCCTCAGCAACAGTCATATGACCCAGCTCTCCGGCGAAACCGGTATGCCCGTAAACAACCTCACCGCCGACAACGATTCCGCTGCCGAGGCCGGTGCCAAGGGTCAGGATGATGAAGTCCTTAACATCCTTCGCGGCGCCGAAGATCATCTCACCGAGCGCCGCCGCATTGGCGTCATTGGTGATGCGCGTCTTCAGCCCGGTGCGGCGCTCGGTGATCTTCACCATGGGCACGATCCCCTTCCACCGCAGGTTTGGCGCCAGCTCAATAGTGCCCTTGTTGAAGTTGGCATTCGGGGCTCCGATACCAATACCTATAAGCTTCAGCCCGCTGTGCGCCGCCGCCATCTCCTTCAGCTTCGTGTCAAGCGCAATTACAAAATCATCGGCAAAGGCATAATCGGGCGTCGAGAGCCGCCCCTCGGCATGAATGACACCGGTGGCATCAACAAAACCAATGATTGTGTTTGTTCCGCCAATGTCAACTCCGGCAACTACTTCTTTCATATACTATGAATTTTAAACTTCCTTAAGCAGCTCAGGCTGTGTCCTGTACGTATACAGCACCAGTTCGCCGAACAGCGTGTTGGCCCATGCAAACCATTTGCGCGTGAACTTCGAGGGATCATCCTTCATGAATGACTCATGCATGAATCCTGTTCCGGCATGTGTGTTTCTGAGCATCCTGAGTGATGTGACAATATCATGGTTGTCTGAGGCCGTAAGCCCTTTCATTATAATGGCAATGGGCCAGATCCGGTCAGTGCCGGTATGCGGACTCCCCACGCCATGACCGCTGATGCCTGAAAAATAGTACGGGTTGCTTTTGCTCAGAACAAACTTCCTTGTGCGCAGGTAAAGCGGATTACTGCGGTCAATGGTTCCCAGGTATGGCATACTCAGAAGACTGGGAACATTTGCATCATCCATGAAATTGAAGTTGAAATACCCGTCAGTCTCATATGGAATGATCTCACCCAGTTCCGGGTGAATGGCACGTGCATATTTCGCAAGGGCAGCATCTACCTCATCGGCGAGGGCGGTGGCGTCAGCCAGGAGCGCCTCGTCATGAGTGACATCGGCAGCAATCTCACCCATCTTCCGCAGCGCACTTACGGCAAAATAATTTGACGGAATAAGGAACGGCCATATGGTTGCGTCATCTGACGATCTGAAGATTGAGACTATCAGCCCCACCGGGTTGACCGGATTCCCGTAACCTGCCCCGGCAACAGTGTCAGTCTGCCATCCTGTGACCCTCTGGAATTTGTAGGGACCCGGGCTCTCCTTACGCTGCTGTTCACGGAAAGTCTTGATGATGAGCCTCATCGCCGATGACCACGAGGCGTCAAAAACAGAGGTGTCGCCGGTTGCTTTCCAGTAACCATGGGCAAGCCTGACGGGATAACAGAGTGAGTCGATCTCCCATTTCCGCTCATGCAGCTCAGGCTTCATGTCGGTCAGGTCATTCATCCATTCGCTCTGTCCGGGACCGTCATTGAA
>CAZOHL010000042.1:0-24823 GCA_964579645.1 uncultured Rikenella sp.
CAACAGGTATCTCTACAAGGCGGTTGTCTTCGGTGAGTACCTTGACGTAACCTTCGCGGTGCTTGGCTTTCTCGAATCGATGTCCGGAGTAAATCGCAGCTCCTCCTGTGACTGTGACCGCACCCGCCAGCGTGAGCTTCCTGAGAAAATCACGCCTTGAGTTTTCAATTGCCCTGTCAAGGTCATTACCGCGATTACCCTCTTCCTTCTTGTCACTGAACATGGTAATCTGCTTGGTTTAAACGGTTTTGTCTTACTCCAACAGTCTTACTGGTTGAGCGATGGATTTACCCTGAGTGCCTTGTATCCGGCAGCGTCCACGGCACCTTTAAGAGCGATTGTGTCAACCTTGCCCGGATCGTACTCAATTACTGCTTTTCCTTCTGTGTGTGAAGCTGTTACGGATTTGACTCCCTCAATTTTCTCAAGACTTGTGCAGATTGTGTTTTCACAGCCGGTGCAGGTCATCCCATCAATAGAGAGACTGACTGTTTCAGTTGCAGCGGGCGTCTCAGGGGTATCCTTCACCCCGGTGTTCCTGCCTCCGCCACAGGAAGCGATAATAATCATCAGGCACAGCAGAAGGCCCAAAAGTGATTTTTTGCTGGTCATATTTGTTTCGGTTAGGTTAGAAAATTAAAAATCAGGCTCTATAAATATATTAATTTTTTATTCCTACAAGATCGAACTGATCAAATATCATAGTCAGAGTTCTGCTCCCGTAAAAATAGTGCATTCCATAGATGTTGTATTTTTCTTCATCAAATCTTCATAATGTAAAACCTACATTTAGCAAGTGGTTAACTGCCATGGTACCGGATTGAAAATGAGCGGGTACCTTATCAGGTTGATTCTTTCTTTCTTTCCATAAGTCCGTTTTAATGCAGAGAAGGCTGCCGGAGCCCCAACCGGCAGCCTTCCACTTTTTACAAGGACTGCTTCGAAAAAGTTATTTCCTGGACTATTTCATAAGTTTCATGTTGAGGTATGTATACATCAGGGCCCACATTTCTGCTTCCTGAGCGTTTGTTGATGCTGCCCCGTGACCTCCCTCAATGGTCTCATGGTAAAGCACAGGATGTCCCATTTCAATCATTTTTGCCGCCATCTTCCGTGCATGTCCCGGATGTACCCTGTCATCCCTGGTTGAGGTGATGAACAGCGGCTGCGGATATTTCGTTTCCTTCTTAACATTCTGGTAGGGCGAGTATTTGCTTATGAATTCCCAGTCTTCCGGCACGTCAGGGTTGCCGTATTCGTCCATCCAGCTTGCACCGGCAAGAAGCTTGTTGTACCTCTTCATGTCAAGGAGGGGAGCACCGATGACCACCGCATTCCAGAGATCAGGCCTCTGTGTCATGGCCACACCTGCAAGCAAACCGCCGTTGCTCCAGCCGTAAAATCCCATTCGCTCAGGTGAGGTGATTTTCCTCGAGATAAGGTCTCCAGCCACAGCAAAGAGATCGTCATATGCATTCTGCCTCTTTTCTCTTATTGCCGACTGATGCCATGCTGGACCAAACTCGCCTCCTCCGCGGATATTGGCAATTACATAAACACCTCCCTGCTCGATCCAGCCAACTCCTGTCAATGAACTGTATGTCGGTTGGCTGGAGATGTTGAAACCGCCGTAGGCGTCAACTAGTGTCGGATTGTTGCCATCAGCCAACATCTCCGAAGGGAATACGATGAAATAGGGGATCTTTGTGCCGTCTTTCGATGTAGCTTCATACTGGTCTACCATGATACCTTTGGCGTCGAAATAGTCCTTTTGCTTTTTGATTGGCCTTATCTGTTTTCCGTCACCGTAATAGAGTGTGGTCGGCGTTACCGGGTTGGTGAAGGCGAAGAAGTAATCATTAGACCTGTCATCCGAACCAGCCAGCCAAACAGAGCCAAATTCAGGTACGGGGACTGCCTCGGTAACCCAGTTGTCGCCATCAGGACGCATGATCCTCAGTTTTCCCTGAACGTTATTCAGAGTAGATGTCACTATGAAATCACGGGTTGTCATTACACCTGCAAAACTCTCTCTTTCACCAGGTTCGTACAGTGTTTTTACTACAGGTGTACCGGCAAGGAACGACGGAAGATCGTAACTGACCAATGTGCCCTTTTTGTAGGTCGTGCCGCCGAGGGTCCAGTCAGACTGCAGGTAAAGGAGCATCGCCTCCCTGAACATACCCCTTGTCTCGACATCCCTGGGGATGTCAAGTGCCTTTAAACCTTCAGGGGTGAGGAGATAAGTTGTGAATTCATAGAAACCGACATTCTCACTCAGAAATACGTACTGTTTTCCGTTGACCTCGCCTCCGTTGACGAAAACCCCCATGTTGGCGGTATCAGTCCGGTGCACGGTCACAGCGTTTGCCGGATCCTCGCCTCTGTTCCACAGCTTTGCCACTGCAGGGTAGCCTGATGAGGTCATCGTTCCGGGGCCGTAATTGGTGGCTACAAGTATCTGATCCCTGTTAACCCAGGCTACGCTTCCCTTGCTCTCGGGTATCGAGAATCCTCCCCCGACAAACTTCTTTTCCACGGCATCAAATTCACGGATAAAACTCTCATCCTTGCCACCGTCAGAGAGATGCAGCATGCAGTACCGGTTCTCCGGCCCGAGCCACGTGGCTCCGCCAAAAACCCACTTCTTTCCATCCTCCGCAGAAAGCAGGTCCAGGTCAAGCACCGTCTCCCACACATCCTTTCCGGCAAGGTAATCCTCCTTTGACATCCTTCGCCAGAGGCCTCTTTCATTCTTCTCGTCCTGCCAGAGGTTATAACTCATCTCTCCGACAATGCCGGGGTAGATGATCCTTTCTTTGTCATTCAGTACCTCGAGGAATCTTTCCTTCAGTTCTGTGAATTCCGGCCTCACTGTCAGAACCTCATCAGAAAGCTTGTTCTGTTCACGAGCCCAGTCAAGGGATCTCTCCGCATCAACCTCCTCAAGCCATAAATAGGGGTCGTTGGTCTCTGAACTTCTGCTCTTTTTGTCTCCGCAGCCGGGTAAAATCAGTAATAGCATAATCAATGCCGTCAGGTTAGTTAACTGTCTCATCTTTTGAATATTTACGACTTCTTATTAAAACGTTAATTGTTGCAGCAATTATCAGTGCCTCTCCGATTATGAAGAGAGTCCAGTTGTAATGGCTTGGAATATATTTTGTTATCATTTCCGCCAGACGTTCGCCAGCCTCCTGTGATGCCCCGGACCTGAGTGCCCCGCTCTCAAACAGCAGCCGGGAGTAGTCGACGAGGTAGGTATAAAGAATCACAAGTGCACCGCAGAATATCAGTACCCAGTCAGATATACCCGGCCTTACGTAGTATCCTCTTTCCTGCCGTCCAATGAAGATCAGCGCCATAAGGATCATGGTCAGAGAGTTTATGACCGGAGCCAGAACCGGTCCCAGCCATGATACAGGTATCAGGAACAGAAGATCCCATGTCATCATCGATTCTGGCCATCCAAGGAAAAGCTTCAGTGCGGCGTAATAGACTATATCCCATACCCCGAAGGCGAACAATGCGTAAAAGAGTCTCTGCAGTCCGTTCCGGCCGGCAATGATGCCTACTCCCGCCAGCATAACCAGTGTCGCAATCTCCCTGATCCATTCCGCAGTCACAAGATCAGCTGACATTAGCCGGAGTGGAAACGAGAATCCGTCAGGATAGTACAATTTCCTGAGATAGACCACTACTATCGCTTCGAGAAATCCCATAGCGATGGCAAAGACTGCTATCCACAGAAAACGGCCTTTCCAGTTGAGATATGATCCTTTCATGGTATTGCAGGTTTGATGCTGCAAATTACAAAATATAAGGGAAAACTGCTTTCCTGCCCGCCGGGTAATCAGGAAAATGACTCCTGTACCACCTGTGGTGCGACAAAGCCCTGGGCACCAGGTTGCAAAATGTCCAGATCAGGAATGAGAGCGCCGGTATTGACCAGCAAAGCAGGGCATAACCTCCCCATTCCACTATCTCGCCAAACAGGTTGGGACATGAGATTTTTTCAAAGAGGCCACCCCGGGGGATCTTGTATCCGTCGCCTGTATTGTTTCTCAGGTGGATCAGCTTATTGTCGGAGTTCATGTTTATCACCATCCCGGTAAGAAAGATCACCATCCCGGCAATGAACCTCGGATCGGTCAGCCACGCAATAGTGTAATGTGTCTGAAGGGTGCCCAGGAAATATCCGAGAAACCCGGCATTGACAAAGTTGAAAAGAACAGCCATCAGCGCCACAACCAGCGGCATCTCCTTCCCGCGGGTCCTGATTCTCAGCGGATAAATTATTGCGCGGTTTGCATAGTGTCCCAGGTAAAGCCCTGCGATGATCCAGACAGTCAGGTTTTTTGGTGCGCTGCCGGTTATTACAAGCAACAGGAAGATCAGAGGAGCAGGGATCTCCATCAGGAACCATCCCAGGCGGTCAGGAATGGTTGCTCCCCAGGTCCTTTTCGAATGGCGGCCAAAGGGTGCAGTAACAAACAGTAAAACCACAAATATGACTACGGCAACCAGGATCCATAGCCAGACGAGGAGATCGAATAGAGTTTTTTCCATATTCAGGCGATTCTGCTTCCGGAATCGGGTGACTGATCCGGTATGCAGGAGTGAGATGTAAAAATAGCAATCATTTTAACACCGGGACATTCAGCAACGAACCGCCTTGCTGCTGAAACAAATATTGTTTAATTTGGCCATCCACCTACCGGAGGTGCAGTGAAATGAACTTTAACACAGACTGAATATGTTTTCCCGCAGGATAAAAGCGTTTCTCCCGGCGATTGTGCTCTGTTGCCTTACTGCCTCGGCTCAGTACACTGTCGGCCATGCAAGCATGGAGACCAGGGATGAAGCCAGGGGTAACAGGAAGGTGAAATTCGAGGCATATTACCCTTTAGCCACTCATCCGGTGGGGGATATACCCAACGAACTGACTGACCGGAAGTTTCCGGTGATATGCTTTGCACACGGCTACCAGCACCCTGGAGACCAATATGGAAACCTGGTGGGAATCCTGGTGCCGGCAGGCTATATCATGCTCAGCCTTACAACTTTCGAAGGTCCACTGCCATCGCACAGGGGTTATGCTGATGAGGTCAGATTCATGGCATCATACGTGGCGGAACTGGGTAATGACCCTTCTTCACCCCTTTATGGCATTGCCGACACGCTGTGCTGCCTGATGGGACACAGCATGGGAGGAGGCGCATCATTCATCGCGGCAGCTGGCAGCATTGATGCAGATGCCATTGTTACCCTTACACCATATGAGATCAGGCCTTCAGCCATTGCATCGGCAACCCGTGTCAGGGTTCCGACACTTATCTTTTCCGGCACGGCTGACTGCATTACACCCCCGGAAAAGAACCATCTCCCGATGTATGAGAAGTCAGCCGCAGAGGATAAAACCTATATTTCAATTATAAACGGATCACACTGCGGCATGGGAGCATTGCGCAAGTGCTTCACGGCTGAAAGACTGGCCGGGTGCAAAGGAGGACTGGGTACAGAGGAGCAGACAGCCATCCTTTCAAGGTATATAATACCCTGGCTTGACTTCTTCCTGAAAGGGGAGAAGGAAAAGGGAGCGGTTTTCAACCGGACACTGGCTTCGGACACAGCTGTAACATGGCTTCGATCACGGCCGCTGCCGGAACCTGAATAAATCGTTCTATTTCTTCAGGCTTGCCTTCGAGAAAATGTAATCCGGAATCGGTACGTTGAATTCAATCTCTTCGATTATGAACTCAGTGCCCTTGCCGTCTTTAAGCATGTCACGGAAAAGTATCCTTCGGGGATACCACCTGGTCCCAATTTTCTCAACATCAGACAGTTCAGTTCTCTTCAGGAGTGTGCCGCTCTTTGCATACATCTCCTCCCTCAGGGGGATATTCCTTTCCCGGTCTACCCACAGCTTCATCCCCTGGTACGTAATCTCCGGGACAAATGCCTTAAGGTCAATCACCCAGCAATCACGCCCGTTGATTGTCTCGGTGCCTGTCACAACAGCGCTGTAACGGTCGGTGAGCCTGCTGTCCTCCATGAGATCTTCATAGGAGAGATCTGACCCCATCACTGACTGCCGCAGCATGTGACCGGCAATCTGAATGATTCTGTCGGTTGAGGGTGAATAGATCCATAACTGGTTTTCAAGCTTGAGCATTTTGGTCCCCTGTTCGCGCACAGGATAGAGGTACTCGGTAAACGATTTCTTCTCCCCGGCAGTCCAGGTCTTCATCTTGATCGTATGTGTCGCCCGCCTGCCGTTGATAACCATTGTCGATGTGAAAACCCTGTTCTCTGATGACATGTTTTTATCTATCCTGTCAAGCAGCTGTTTGCCTTCAGGATACTGCGCGTGGAGTGCGTTGAGGCAGCCCGCAAGCAGAATAATAAATGCAACTCTTTTCATTGTTCAAGCTCTTTAAATAGTTGTGCCGTCTGGCGTTTGTATATGCCTATGCCGGAAAGCATCGATCCGATCTGTGAAGATAAGAGCCCCGGGATGAACCCAACGTACCAGGTTGCAGGTGTGATATGCGCCCTGAAGACACTGGGCATCATTACAGAAGCGTTTTTCATCATCACCCCCAGGTCTATTCCGTGATTCTGCAGGAACAGCGAGATGACCATCCCGAAGGCGACACCGGCTGCCGAGCCAAAAAATCCGATAAGCAATGACTCCATCATCATCGTGCGGTAAACATGACCCTTTGATTCACCTATGGCAAGCCTCATGCCAAATTCGGAATACCTCCGCAGCCCGCCGAGCAGTCCTGCATTCCACAAAATGAGCGACATTGCCATGATGAAGAGCGCAACCAGGATACCCTGGAGCTTCCCTGAATATTCAACCAGGAACCCCATTGTCTTGTCCTGGGAGAGACTCGTCATCAGTGGTGAGAACTCGTCCTCCGGAGAATTGTATACCCTGTTGAACTCGTCACATATTGCGGATGCTCTTTCCTCGTCATAAACGCCTGTCCTGAAGAATCCAAGGATCTCACCTGCTGCATCCTCCATGTTTAGGGCGTCCCTGACATCCCCGATATCAGCAATAACCGTCCCCCTGTCAAGAGCGGTGGTGCCGAAATCAACCGTTCCGCTGACAGTGAAGTTGTGCATCGCCAGTTCGCCGTACATGCTTGAACCTACCAGTGTTATCACATCACCCGGAACTATGTTCAGTTTGTCCGCAAAGAGCGCACTGATCAGAACTTCGTTCTTCTTTTCCGGCATCCGGCCGTTCCTGAGTGATGACGGGATGTTCATTCTTTCGGCTTCAGCCGTATTTCCTGACAGCAGGTCAATGCCAAATCCCATTGCAGGACCCTGTTCCCTGGTCTCTCCAAGTGAGTCAGGCGCATCAATTATACCTGCGAAGTGTATCCGCTCCGCAAACTCCATCTCAGGCCATCTCTCCGATAAACCGGCAGTAAGGGTAGCAGTGCCGATCAGTGCCAGGTCATTGGGTGCCTGGGCCGCATTTTCTGAATAGGCCCTGGTCATTACCTTGACATGTCCTGATGCGAACCTGGCGCTGAACTCAATGCTGTTTCCGATGACTCCGGTCATCCATGCGTGAAAAACCACTGTAAGCATCACGCCTATCAGGGTAACGAGGAAGGGGAGCAGACTACGGTGCCTGTCACGCAAAAGACCCCTGAACAGAAATTTTATCATTGTACCCTCCCCCTTAAAGCTTCAGTCGGATTCATTTTTGCAATTCTTCTTGAAGGCCAGTAGCTGACGGCCGTGGTGACAAGCAGCACAATGGCCACAGTCCCGGCAATCAGCCAAAGGCTGTAGACAGGGTAGAGACGCTCTGCCATTGCTATCCCGAAATCACTGCTGCTGAGCGGGATCTTTATTCCCTTTATTGCCTGCATTAATAGCAGAGGAATTCCATAGATTGCCCCGACAATTGCGGCAAGCACTGAATTCATGGCCCCTTCCAGTGTAAACAATCCCACTACCTGGCTTTTTGTCATCCCGAGCGCCACATACGTCCCTATCTCCTTCTGCCTCCTGAATATTGAAAGTACCTGTGTGTCAAAGACTGCAAGCATTGCCATCAGAAGCAGGATTGCCCAGATTATCAGCCCCACTGATCCTTTGGCCTTGATAATTGTCTCAATGTCAGCCAGGAGGAAATCCTGGTCCCTGAAGATCCAGGGGTCTGCCTCTGGCGGCGGCCCGGTCTCGGGTGCCCTGATAATAAGGGTGGCTTCACCAGGCATCAGCATCATCTCCTGCAGCTTCTCAAGCGGAAGCCATATCTGACCCACATCCTCGGTGGGGACAGTTGTTTTGAATACAGTTGTTATCTTTACCTCGGTAGCGTCAAATGTGCCGTTCCTGTCTCTCCACCTGACGGTTACATAATCCCCTTCCTTCAGACCGGTACTTTCCGCCATAGCCTCTCCGATGATGGCCGGCACATCGCCGTCACCTGCTTCCAGGTTTGAGGATGGCAGCTGAACAACCTGCTGCTGCGGAGGAATACCCTTGATCAGCACCGAATGCATCATCCCCCTGGGATATACAGACCCCTGGGTTATAAGTACAGGGGCCAGGCGTCCGTCTGCCAAACCTGCTGACAAACCGGAAGGTACGGGACCATGACTGTCGGTGAGGGTGAACGGATCATACGGATCATATTCCTCATGCCAGTACTGGCCGCCTCCGACCTCCCAGCTTATCATGTCATTCCGGGCCTGACGATCCCACCCCTCGAGCAAACCCTTCGTCCATATGATGATTATGAAGGAGAAGGAAAGAACAATCACATTGAGCCAGGTCCGGAGCCCGGCTCCAAGGAGGTTTCTGAGTGCGAGTCTGAAAGCAAGCATGGCTGTCTCCTCCGTCAGTTTTTTTCAACCTGTTCGTCCCTGGCTACCCTGCCGTCGGCAAGCCAGATCTTCCTCCTGACATAGCCAATGACCTTCTCGTCATGGGTGGCGAAAAGGAATGTGGTCTTAAGCTCCCGGTTGAGCTTTTCCATTGTCTGCAATATGTTGTGCGAGTTTGCTGCATCAAGGTTGGCGGTAGGCTCGTCAGCCAGGACAACGGCAGGCCTCTTGACCATAGCCCTTGCTATTGCCACCCTCTGGCTTTCACCGCCGGAAAGCTGCGCCGGGCGCGAATTTACCTTGTCAGTCAGCCCTACCCATTCAAGGGCATCAAGAACCATCTGCCTCCTCTTGCCGGTGGGTATACCCTGAAGAAGTAGGGGAAACTCAACGTTTTCAAAGACCGTGTGTACCTGGAACAGGTTGTAGGTCTGGAAGATGAAACCGAGTTGTGTTTTTCGGAGTGACGCTGATTCGGCAGGGGTGAGTTCACTCACTGAATGGCCGAGGATAACCGCCCTCCCTTCAGAGGGGTTGTCAAGCGTCCCTATTATATTCAGAAGAGTGGTCTTTCCTGATCCGCTCGGGCCGATTATACCGGTGAACTCACCCTCGACGAATGCAAGGTCGATGCCGTTGAGGGCTGTGAACCTCCCGCTGCCCATAGGGAAATGCTTCTTGAGTCCTTCGATACTGATAACTTTTCCGTCTTCCATCAGAGGTATGTTATAAAGTTAAAAATCAAATACAAGCATAACCTGAAATCCCTTTCCGGCAAAAGAGTTGCCTCCGTCGCCGCTGCTGTAGAGAACTGCCTCATCAGGATTCCAGAATGTCATTATATAGAATGAAAGATAATCATATTTCAGTTGCAGGTTTAAGAACCTGTACCAGTCGTGTGTATTCCAGTTGTAATAAAGCATCCCCGAAATATTATGCGAAAGTCCTATCGGATAACCGAGGGTAAGAGTCGAGATATTTCTTTTTGCCTTTGTTCCGTTGTCATCGGGATGGTTTTCATATCTGAAGTACTCTGTTGAAACGTTCAGCCCCTTGCCAATCCCGAAGGTGTAGTCCATCCCCAGGCTCAGGAAGCTTTCCCATCGGGTTGTGAACGGATTTTCCTTTTCATTCAGTTTTCCCACAAGCTCGAACCAGATACCAGGACCTATATCCCATTTACCGTCAGCTGCAAACGCCTGCTCGTTGTACCTGGTGTCCGTCAGCCCTGGGATCTGTGGCGCCAGGAGAGCGTAGTCCGCGTCACGGTGATGGTAACTGAGTGCAAATTCTCCCCCCGGAACCGGAAGCTGTATCCTTCCGCCGTATTCCGGGATATCCGTTATCGAAGGCATTGCTTCCCATCCCTTTGTTTTATCATTGCCGTAAAGCCCCCACAGCCAGATGTTTGCATTATTGCTGAAATAGTAGCGTCCGAGCAGCGCATAAACCCCGTCGGTAAGCATCAGCGGATCCCTGAAATCCATTTTGTCGAACCACATAAGCGGCCTCAGGATTGTCGAGGAACCGAAGTTTATCTTTTGCAGTCCTGCCCTTATCTCGAGATGGGAAGTGGAATACCTCAGCCACAGACGGTAGGGTTTGAACCTGAAATCTGCTGAATCATATTCTCTTCCGGTAAGATGCACACTCCCGAAGGTGTTGACAGAGAACTCCGCATCGAACTTGCCGCTTGCGCCTGCCTTTACCCACGGGCTGAGGGTCGGGATATACCTGATGCCCGACTGCCATTTCACCTCGTCAGGGAAGTTCATCCCCAGCCAGGTGCTGACCTGGTTGTCAAAGGTGACACCTGCACCCTGGGGGTAAAGGGTTACCGCTGACAACAGCCATACCATTGCGGCAACTGCCAGGCTCCTGCGGTTCATCTGCAGTCCTCCCTTCTGTGTGCTATCATTTTCCGGCAGTTCATCTGCATTCCTCCCTCTTGCGCGCTATCCTGTTCCGGATGTTCATCTGCCGCCCTCCCTTCTCCGGGCAAACATGCGCCTGACCAGCGCGAAAAGACTGTACCTGTCAAGCATCCTCCCGGGACTCTTACCCATCAGAATGAATTCCGAGACCTCTTCTTCGGTGAATTTCGAACCTCTCTTTTTCTTAAGCTCATTGAACCGCGCCAGGTCCTTTCTCATGGATATGAGGAACAGAACGACCAGGAGCACCATGAAAACCACGTAGCGCCAGTCGCGGAACTGAAACCAGAGCCATGCAGGCATAATCAGATAAGCGCCCCATCGCATCACAAGAACACTTCCGGTGATGAATCCAAGCGCAACTGAGGCAAGGTTTGTAAGGAGGAACCCACTCCAGCTTGTTACAAGCAGTGAACCGATAATGGGCGACTCACCACGGCCGCCCCTGAAACCATACCAGACCGGGAAATTGTGACCAGCAACGCCGAAGAGTGCCACAAGCAGGTGATACGGTTGTTCATCGAATACCAGCCTGACCAGCAACATGGGCACCGCAACCTTGAGCATATCGGCAATTGAGGTGATGCAACCATATTTTGCACCCAGTTTCTTGTTAACCAGCGTTGCACTTACCAGGTCTGACTCAAAAACTTCATCGGAATTTGGAACCGGCTCCGCAAACGGCTCAATGGTCCATTTACCGGTTGCCAGAAAATAGACTATCCTGGCGGATGAAACAGTGCCGATAAAGTACCCGGCAATGGAACATATGGCGGCCGTCAGCCAGGGATGACTATTTGCAAATACCAGCGTATCACTCATAATCATGAATCGTTAAGACCCCGTTCGAACCGTTTACAGTGGCTGTCAGACCACTGCCGATTGCACAGGCATTTGGCACCGAAACCATGGCGGGAATTCCCATCTCCCTTGCTATTATTGAACAGTGCGAAAGCATCCCCCCGGTCTCCGAGACGATTGCTCCGGCTTTTGCAAGCACAGTGGTCCAGCTGACGTCGGAAAAGGGGATGAGAATAATATCTCCCTTAACCACTTTATCGAAATCAGACACGCTCCTGACCAATTTCGTTTTGCCTGTAAATGTTCCAGGTGAAGTGCCGGTACCGGAGTGATTCCGGCTTTTCCCGGTCTCCGGTGGCGGGGCGTCTTCACCGTAAATGACAACCGGCAAGACAATATCCTTTGTTTCTTCCATCTCGTTACGGCGGCGGACCACACGTTCACGGTAATCGTTACCGCCTGCAACCTCGGGGTTTCTCATGATCTCATCAACCTCATTTCTTGTGAGATAGAAAATATCATCCGGCTTGCCAAGTATTCCGTGTGACACCATTTCGCCGCCGGCCAGCAGGAACAACCTGCGGAAAAGGCCGTAGCCGTAAATATACAAAGAACTTATCTGCTCCCTGTAAACCTTGAACCTCCCTGCCCTGAGATAAGCCTTGCGCAGTGAGGCCGGCACCCTGATACCACTTTCTTCAAGACCGTCAATCGTAAATAGCTTCCTCTTTCTTTCCTGCCCGTCAGCTGACAAAATCATCCTGAAAACTGTCTCACCGTCCTCTTCCCACTTGACATGCGAGAAATCATTTCCGCTCTCGCTCAGATGCCCGAACAGCTCAATGAACTGATCAATCGCTTTGCATATTCCGACTGCCTCCGGCATGCTCCTGAGGGCTGCCATGGAGGTGCATTTTTCCCTTGTCTCTGGCGGAAGGGCTGCTATCCTTTCTTTGATTTCAAGAAGCAGTGGAAGCGGTTCATAATCCCGCAGCTGCGGGAAATCCTTTCTGAAATCCAGGGTGTCATAATCAAGTCCCGCCCTGGCGAGCTTCTTCTTCAGCCCCTTGTGATACATGGTCATCAGCATCGGGGTGACTATGTTCAGGTAGGCAAGTCTCCGGCCAGTTTCGAACAGCCGTGAATAAAGCCCGGGATAGGTGCCGGGGCTGAATTCCGCCGGAATGGTTTTTGCCATTTCGCGACAGCGGGATTTAAGCGGTTCAAACTCGCGGAGAAAGGTCTTTTCAAAAGCCAGCTTCGATTTCAGGAACCTCATTATTCTGAATGTATGACGGAGGGCCCGGATTCCTGGTCTGAAGGAATGCATCCCGCTTTCATGGCCGGCCATGAATTTTTCCAGGCTGTCAGCGGGGACGCCTATCTTCTGGAGTATGCTCCCCAGGACAGCTATGTTGAAGTAAGCCTGGTAGTAAAACGGCCTGGCCAGATCCTCCGGTTTTGTGTCAAGAGGTCCGGTTATCTCCTCAAGCAATCCGATCCAGGTACTGTTGACCAATGGAATATTCACAGACCACACGAGCGGCTTGACCTGTCCGGGCAGCATTTCCCGGGCCATCTTGCTGGAGTAGACAGCGACCTCTTTTCTGGCTGTTATCTGCCTGAGCTGCAGATAGTAGAGCTGTCTGCCGTCGTGTACCCACTCGATATCGATGTGCCGGCCGTAATAGCGTTTCAGTTTTGCGGTGTCAGCTGCAATCCTTCTGATGACCTCAATCATCGGGTGCTGCTCATTGCCTTCCAGCACTGTTTTCTTCATGATGCGCCAGCGCATCGGGGTGATCCCTTTCTGCACAAGTTCTTCCCCGGCCCCTTCAACAGCCTCGATTACAGTCTCATTCCGGTTCGTCACCGGGTTGCGGCTGAAGCTTACCCCGGCCAGCTTCGCAGGTATCATCTCCTGGATTATCACCCCGCACCTGATTGCTGATACCCCTGTCTTTCTTATGTAATCATTGTCATCAAGAATCCTGGCTGAGTCCCAGACCTTCCTGACGGCAGCCATGATTGCCTCTGTACCGCTGACATTTATGACAGTCTGAAACTGCCCGGCAAAACTGTACTCATGGGAGTCCTCGGCTGAAGTTGACGAGCGTATTGCCCATGTTCTTGAAGGAAGCCCCTCAAGCTCTTTTTTCAGGTTCTCATGGATTGTTTCTTCGCCGGCCCTGTATCTCTCGTATGCCCCGGTGGTAACGAGGTATGTAAGCGGGATATTGAATCCGTAATGATGCAGGAATATCAATGAGTTGGCCTTGTTGCCGGTTTCGTCGGCCTTGAGCCCTGCTCTCAGTTTCTTTATTATCGGCTGCTGCTTCATTGTGTTGTCTTTAGCTAGTCAGCCTGTTTATCATCCCCCTGAAAACAAATTCATGGAACAGCATCACGGAGTACCAGTAAAGTCTTCCCTTCAGTCCAAGGGGCCTGAAAGTGGCCGTCTGGATGAGCGTATCATTTATAATCCTGAATTCGAGCCATGCCTCACCGGGCAGCTTCATCTCCGCATAGAGGAGAAGCCTGCCGTCTTCACGGTCAGCGTAAAGAACGCGCCAGAAGTCAAGTGCGTCTCCCGGTGATATTTCCCTGTCGTTCTTTCTTCCCCGCCGCAGACCAACACCTCCTGAGAGTTTGTCAACGAATCCTCTCAGTCCCCACAGCCAGTTGGCATAATACCAGCCTGTTCTGCCGCCGATAGACCATAAACGGTCGATTACAATATCCCTGTCAGCGAACTTGCTCTTCCTTATGTCCCTGAAGCAGCCGTGAACGGGTACCGTCACAAGATGAGATACTCCTCTTTCCAGCCCGGGACCGGACAGGGCGTCCGTCCAGCTTGATGTCACCTCATGATGCTCGATCCTTTCAAATGCGCTCCTGACTGCCTCGTCGAAATTCAGCAGGTTGATCCCCAGTTCCCTGTGCAGGTTGTTCTCCCTGCATATTACCTCAACCTTCATGCTGTCGACAAGGTTCATGGCAAGTTTGTATGAAGTGGAGGTGACAAAGTAGAGCCAGTAGGAGGAGAGCCTCGGAGTCATTACCGGAACAACAATTATTTTTCGTTTGAGGTGTCTCACGGCAGCAAACCTCAGCAACATTTCCCTGTAGGTCAGTATATCAGGGCCGCCTATGTCAAAGCTTTTATCAAAACAATTCTCTTTCATCAGCACTCCGCTGAGGAATTCAATCACGTTCCTTGCTGCTATAGGCTGTGACTTCGTATGGAGCCACCTGGGGGCAATCATTACCGGGAGCTTCTCGACGAGATCCCGTATGATCTCGAACGAGGCACTTCCGGCACCGAGTATTATCCCGGCCCTGAGTGTGGTAAGATGGTATGAACCTGTGGAAAGTTCATCCTCAACCGTCTTCCGGGAGGCCAGGTGTCTTGACAGTTTGCCTGTATTTACTATCCCGCTGAGATAAATCACCTGCCTGACATGCGTCCTGCTCATCCGCTCACGGAAGTTGATTGCGGAGGTCCGCTCCATTTCGTCAAAACTCCCGGTAGAGGCTGACATGGAGTGGATCAGGTAATAGGCAGCGTCAATATCATCAGGTATTGCTGCAAGCGATTCTGTAACGAGAAAATTGACCTCGATTACAGAAATCCGTTCGCTGTTGAATCTTGAGACATCAAATCTTTGCCTGTCACGTACGCAGCAGATCACTTCATGTCCTCCGGCAAGCAGTGAAGGAAGCAGCCTCTTGGCAATATAACCGGTTGCCCCGGTAAGAAGGATCTTCATTTTCTGGTGTTTCGAATTGACTTTGTTTTGTTTAGTTCATTTATTGTCAAAAATTTATCCGAATACCTGCTGCCAGAGCCTCCCCGTTTATCACTGCCATGGTTGGTTCAAAGTTAACGGGCCTCATATCATTGAAGACAAAATACATCACAAGGTCAAAAACAAGCAGGAATCCCCCCTGGAGTATGACAGCATTGCCATACCCTTTGAGCAGATCACCTCTTTTCTCCGACCTGGCTGAGAGATGCCTCATCAGGAACCCGGCTCCCATATAGCCGATATCAAGCCCTGAGTTAACAAGGAAAAGCCTTTCCGTTTTAAGGTGCTTTGCAAGAATCTCATCAGCGCCGGCCGAAACCAGGTCGGTGCTGTAGTTGCTGTAAAGCGCGAATCCCGCAATTGAGAGGTTAACCACATTCCAGAAGATGTTCATCTGGCTGAAATACTTCTTATCTCCGTCAAATGCAGCCCAGCCGTATGCACCTGCAGCCATGTTGGCAACAGCCCATCCTCCGAGGATATACATGCCGGTATTGTTTGCCGCCATGCTCGCCTCCCCAAATGATTTGCCTCCATCCTGGGCCATGACCGCGGCCGCCGTCAGCATGAAAAGTACCACCGCCATAATTCTTTTATCCGGTTTCATTCCCATCAGTTTATTCATATTCGATCTCCTGAACATCCGCTCAACCCCTGTGGTTCAATATTTCAATTACCGAATTGCCGGCGGCCTCCGCAATGTGCCTGCTGTATTTCCCTACCGGACATCCGGCGTAGATTCCGGTCGTTTTCCCCTCCCTGAAGACTCTCCTGAGAGGTTTAGCCCAGTCGGGGTAGGGTACCGGCTGAAATGGATCGTATTCCCTGAATGCCCTGAACTTTTTAATTGCATGAAGAAACATCAGGTCAGTGTTCTCGGCGATGAAGTCGACAGGCACCTCCACCGCGAAGTCATATCCTTCATCAATTGCCTTCCTGTAAGCCATGAAGGTAGAGCATTTCTTCCGCTTAGGATCCCAGTACTCATCAGCGAACTCGTCATCACTCCAAACCAGTTCACTCCGGCCGTTCCTTTCCCTCAGCAGCTTGCGCATATCCGCTTCAAGGGGTACAGTATAGGCAGGACTGCGCAGATCAAGTGTTTCACGCCGGAAAGGGTGGCCGTGCCTTGATAAGATAAGGAGAAGGCTGGCTGAAGAAGGGATTTCGTAAATCACATCCGCTGCAAGTCCGGTGTATGCCAGGCGTATAGCCGGTTGGTTACCTGCCTGATCGGCAAAGATGACTTTTGCCCTGCCGTTCACACTCCGGTGAACAAGCGGAAATGCAAGGGAGTAATCCTCAAAGTCAGAATATACAGGGTTGCAGAAACATTGATAGATGATTGTTCCGCAGCCTTCACTTATCAACTTGTCAGCAGCTTCTATTATGGATTCAGGAAACATGTAGCGTGCATGCCTTATAACTGCCTCAGGGTATTCTGACTTCAACATGGCCTCAGCTTCCTCGTACACCCTCTTGCATTGGGTTGCCCATGCTATTTTCTTTTCCGGTATCAGATGCCCGTAATACCAGCCGGCAACCTTGGCAGCCGTTTTCTGGCAGATGTCCGGTGCCCCTCCCTTGCCATCTCCCTTATAAAGGAAATAACCATGATCGGAAGGATTCTTTTTCATTCCTGGCGGATGCCAGCTGACCTCGCACTCTGTATAGGGTTTGCCCGCCCTGTTTAGGAATGAACCATTCATATCAACCAGATGCTTCGGTTTGAATGATTCACGTGCCAGAGGATTACCCGGATCAATCAATGCAAGGCCCCTGTCAGCCAATACCAGCGGCTGTATGAATCGCGGTATTGAGCACGCAAAGACATGATCCATAAAACGGGTGTAGAATGACGGGTCATGTTCCTCAGGCATCCCCAGATCGGCAAGAATGATGCCCGGCCTGCCCCGGACCTTGCGGTCCTGGTCCCTGAAAAGCACTTCATACCCGTAACGCTTTCCGTATATCCTGTGCCTCAGCCACTCCAGATTACCTGACAATTTTAACTTTGTATTTCCGGCAATGAGAGAATTCTCTGCTACTTTTGTAATAAAAATAATAAAGAAATGGCCCAAAAGTACCACTGCACCAGGTTGATTTTGACCAATGTGTTCTTTTTGCTGACGATTCTGTCTTTTGTTTCCTGTTCACAGCAGGGGGATGTCTCAGGCAGAGAACAACAGAACCCGGATATTGCTTCAGATCAGAAAGTTATACTTTATGCTGAATTCATGCATGAGGTGAACAGCTTTTCCCCGGTGATCACCACCGAGGTAAATTTTAAGGCAGATCACCTGTTTTACAATGATGATGTGCCAGCTTCAGCCATTGAGGAGGACAAGCAGCTTGCCGGTTTCCTCTCGGCAGTGGATAAAAGCGGAAAGGGAAGAATCAAAACCATACCGGTAGTCCAGGCCAAATCAATGTCCGGCGGCCCGGTTGACAGCCTCTTCTACAGGAAAATTAAAAACCTCATCATCGAGAAAGCTGCAGGGCTGGAGAAGGTTGACGGAATATACCTGTCGCTCCACGGTGCCATGGGCGTCCAGGGAATATTTGACCCTGAGGGCGACCTGATCAAAGCACTCAGGGATACACTCGGACCGGATGTAACTATCGCCGTGACATTTGACCTCCATGCAAACGTGACAAGGCGAAGGGCTGAGAATGCAGACATAATTGTAGGATACCATACCAATCCCCACCGCGACCATTTTAAGACCGCATTTAAGGCTGGTGACCTGCTGATAAGGACAATTCTGGGAGAGATTGAGCCGGTGATGGCTGTAAACAAGATGAAACTGCTGAAAGGAGGAGGTATCAACGTCGATTTTCTGCCCCCGTTCCGCAAGATATTTTCCTCGATGAAGAAGATGGAGAAACAGCCGGACGTACTCTCTGTTTCATTTTTCCCTGTGCATATCTGGATTGATGAACCTGAACTTGGATACAGCACAATAGCAATTACTGACGGTAAGGCTGACCTGTCGCAGAAGCTGGCTGACGAAATCTCAGAGATGGCCTGGGCCGTGCGTGATGTTCCCCAGCCCGAAGGTAACAGCCCTGAAGAAGCAGTTGCAGTGGCACGTGATAAGAAGACAGCCCGGGCACTGGGTACTCTTGTCTTCTGCGATGTCTCCGACGCTGTAGGCACCGGAACCCCCGGAGAAAGCACATGGATACTTAAATCGCTGACCGAAACCGGCAGCGAATTGACCTCATATATTGCCCTCCGCGATGAGCAGGCTGCCCGCCAGGCATGGAACAGCAACGTCGGCGATGAGGTCACACTGACAGTGGGAGGGAAGATAGACACTGTCTATAATCAACCATTCATCTATTCAGGAATTATAACGCTCAAACAGGAGACCTCATTCGGAAAGACAGTCATCGTGAAACACAACGGCATACACCTCATTATTTCTGAGCTGCCGATGGCCTCAAGGACACCGGCCGATTTCAAAGACCTTGGCCTCTCAATCTGGAAAGCCGACATAGTGGTTGTGAAAAACCTCTTCCCCTTCAGGTACAATTATCTCCTCTACAACAGGAAAACTGTGAACGTGATCTCACCGGGTCTGAGCAACACTGACCCGGCCAGATTGAACTACGTAAATATCCCGAGACCTATCTACCCTCTTGACAAAATAGAAAACTGGAGATAGCAGATAATCAATATTTTATAATATAAAGGGGATCAGCCTTTTTGTCCCTTTCATGTAATTACTGTACTTCTCCCCGAAATAGGAGATACACTCCTTTTCATCACGACGGGCGGTGAGCCATAGGAGCCATGAAGCCAGCAGTGCCACAGGAAAGAGATACCAGAGAGGCTGCTTGAACCATATCCCCCATGTCAATAAAAGCAGTGATGAATACATCGGGTGCCTGATGTATCTGTAAATGCCTGAAGTGACCAGTTCGGTAGTCTTCTCAAACCTGAAGAGCTTCTCATCAACCCTCACTACACCCGGCTTCCTGGCACGGCTAATCCTCATCACTGACTCAATCAGGAACCATATTGAGATAATCAGCAAAAGCCATGATATAATCTGTCTCGCTGCAAATGGCTCCGCAAACCACTTTGCATAATTGAAAACGAAAAGGACTATGATGCACTCCCAGCTGAAAAACCTTGTGAATCCGTGACTGTGCGGCTCAAAAAGGCTCTTCTTCGAAAAGAATATAACCGGCAGGCTCAGTGCAATTAAGAATATTACTTTATCCATTTCAGGTTACTGTCAAATTTGTATGTGACACCTTTTTTCGTCTCTATGGAATTCAAATTGCCGCGATAGGACACGTTAAGTGGCGCCCCGGAAAGTGATTTCACGGTGATCTCCTCCGCAACACCGGCGCGCCAATCAATTCCGATCTCGAAATTGCCCCTTGCCTTGAGTCCTGTTACCTTTCCGTCAGGCCATGCTGCGGGCAGCGCCGGCAACAACTGAACCACTCCGTTATGGCTCTGTATAAGCATTTCAGCCAGGCCGGCAGCCCCTCCGAAATTACCGTCGATCTGAAATGGCGGGTGGTTGTCAAAGAGATTGGGAAGGGTTGATTTTTCAAGCAACTGTCTGAGATGTTTGTATGCCTCGTCGCCGTCAAGAAGGCGTGCATAGAAGTTTATTATCCAGGCCCTGCTCCACCCGGTATGCCCGCCGCCGTTTTCCAGGCGATGCTCCAGCGTCTTCCTTGCCGCAGCATACAGCTCCGGTGTTTCAGGCGTTATATGTGTTCCAGGATGCAGTGCGAAGAGATGTGACATGTGCCTGTGACCGGGCTCCGCCTCAGCATACTCTTCGATCCACTCGGCAATTGTGCCGTTAGATGCGACCCTGTCAGCCGGAATCCTGTCGATTATGAGCTGAAGCGAATCGCTCCACTCCCGGTCAACACCCAGAATGCCTGCAGCCTTCCGGCAGTTTCCCAGAACCTCACGGATGATCTGGTTGTCCATCGAAGGTGCATACGTAAGCTTGAACTCCTTACCGGAGACATGATCGATATAGCTGTTCTCGGGTGAGTAGGAGGGGACGGTGACCAGTCTCCCCTGGCTGTCAGGTACCAGGAACGTCCCTATAAACTCAGCAGCTCCCTTCATTACGGGATACGCCCGTTCACGAAGATAAACAGTATCATTTGTAAACTCGTAATGTTCCCATAACGGCAGGGTCATCCAGGCACCCCCCAGGGGAAACATCCCCCAGTAGACTCCATCCAGCACAGATGTCTTGCCGAAGACGTCGGTCGTGTGATGTAAAGTCCACCCCTTCGCACCGTACGTCTCGCGTGCAGTTACACTTCCCGGGCCGGTCAGCTCCTCCATGAACCGTATAAGTGGCTCAGCCGTTTCTGAAAGGTTGCAGACCTCCGCCGGCCAGTAATTCATCTGGAGATTTATGTTGGTATGATAGTCAGAATTCCATGGGGCTGAAATATCCTTGTTCCATATACCCTGCAGATTTGCAGGTAGTTGCGCCGGTCGGCGCGATGATCCCATCAGCAGGTATCGTCCGTACTGAAAATACGTGGCGATGAGTCCCGGATCATCACCGCCGGCCTGGAAGCGCCTCAACCGCTCATCCGTGGGGATTTTGTCCATGGCACGATCGCCTCCCAGGTCAAGCTGAACCCTCCTGAACACAGAGGAGTGCTCGAGGATATGGTCCTTGCGGATCTTTGCAAAGGATTTCCAGGAGGCTTTACTGATTGCATCAGTACATGTCTTCCTCGGATCAATGGACCTGTCAAAATTCAGCAGATCAATATTATAGTCAGTATGTGCATTGAAAAACAGGGTCATTTCCTTGCCTCCCGCATATTTCAGACTGCTCTCGCCTGCTTTAAGCTCACCATCACAACTCATCACAATCAGCGATGCAAAGAACTTCATATGCTCACCGCCCGGCCCTCTCTCAGGATCTTCGGGGTCATTAATCTGTCCCTCCATGTCTATCCTGTTTTCAGTGACTGTTATTACTGCATCCTGCGGCCGGGTCATCACGATATCCATATCAAGCCCTCCCTCTTCCTGCGAATGCATGCTGATTACAATCAGGTCCTCGCCGGCAGGAACATATACTTCATAAGAAATCTTTTTGCCGTTCCTCCTGAAACTTATACTGGCGATCCCCGTCTCCAGGTCAAGCTCACGCCGGTAGTCTGTCACCGCTGTGGTGTCGGCAAACCGGAAGAACATATCTCCCAGCGTCTGGTATGACCATGTCTTGGCTGGTATGCCGGCCAGATATTTCTCCGAAAGATCATAGGCTTCAGGGATCTTCCCCTCAATAATCAGCTCCCTGATCTTCGGCAGGTTTGTAAGTGCACCGGGATTGTTGTTGGGCACATTCACACCTCCCCAGAGCGACTCCTCATTTACCTGGAGACGCTCAATCTCCGGATCGCCAAAGATCATCCCGCCAAGGCGCCCGTTGCCAACGGGCAGCGCTTCGGTCCATTCCGCCGCCGGTGTGTCATACCAAAGAACGTAATCATGTGACAGCCTGTTACCGGTTTTGCACCCTGAAACCAGGATCAGTAACAGAAGATATAGGAATATTGTATTTTTCATCGAAGCTCGTATTTAATCAAAATCCTGTGTGAAGACGATTACAAAACCTCCATTGGGCATTATTTCCAAACTTGACCCGCCAGCCCATTCAGGTGTGATTGAATCCTGCGAGAATGACCGCAGTGTCTCACCTTCTGTAATAATGGTTCCTGAAATGCCTTCAGCAAAGGGCAATCTCAGACAGAGGCTGAGGGTATCCTTTTCTGCATTTACCCCGGCCACATACCAGCGATTTCCTGATCTTCGCGCAAGCGCTATGTATTTTCCCGGATAACCGGTAAGAAACATGGTCTCATCCCATTTTACCGGGATTTCCTTCATCATTTCCCTGACGTAGTCCGGAACAGTTGCCATCCCGTGCGGGGTTTCCGCATAATGCTGTACCCCTGAAAGGAACAGTACAGCCAGCGCCAGCTCTGCGCCGTTACCCGTTCGGCGCTCGAAATTGTCGTATTCAGTAAAGCAGACCGGGGTGAAGTCCATCGGATCGAACGCATTACGGGTAAATGCCAGCGTTGTTGCCTTTGATGCCACAAGGTCAGCGGTTGCCTGATCAAAAGTGGCAAACTCGAAACCGCGGATTCCCTCCATCGATACAAGGTTCGGCCAGGTGCGTTGCAACCCCCTGGGGTATGTTGAACCGTGACAGTTCACAACAAGCTTATGCCTGTGGGCATCGGCAAGGATATCCTGATAGTAATCCATCATCGACTGACCGTCGCCGCCAAAGAAATCAACCTTGATTCCCTTTATTCCAAGGCTCTCCAGCCTGCTGAATTCCTCTTCCCTGAGTTCATGTGTAAGGAGCCTGTCTTTCGGGTGGTAGGTCACAGTATTCCAGTCGCCTGCGGAGTTGTACCAGAGTATCAGCCCTACCTTTCTTTCCTCTGCCAGCCGGGCAAGATCGGCGAGCTTGTCCCAGCCGATTGTCTGATCCCAGTTCACGTCTATAAGGCAATATTCCCATCCCATCTCCGAGGCATAGCTGATGAAACGCTTTTGCTCCTCATAGTTGACGGATCCGTCTTTCATCAGGGCCCAGCTCCATGCCGCCCTTCCCGGCCTGACATAGCTGAAGTCGCCCTCCCGTGTCGGAAGAGCAAGATCGGTGCCATGTGTAGACTCGGCAATTATCTCCGGTGTGCTGCCCATTGTAATGATCCTCCAGGGTGTCTGCCAGGGGAGCTTGGATTGCGGGAAAACCGAACCGCCCGTATAACCCTCAGTGGACTCCGGAAATGCGATCACCATCTCATTGGAGCCGCTACCCTTCGCCAGGTGGCTGCCGCAGTAGTTGCGGTCAGGCCAGCTCTCAGTAAGATTCACCCAGCAGTTGCCGGAGCGGAACAGGGCAGGGAAGACCCAGCCGTTTGAGTCTGATGCCACAGAGACCAGTGGCACCTCCATCAGATAATTCTCCTCATACGAAGGATTGGTCTGGTTCCAGCCTGATTTCGATGCTGCACGGGGCTGGATCCAGGCAAGAGTCCCCTCCGCAAAACCAAATGAACTCTTTTCGACAGTGATGTATTTCATCTCCCCGGATTCGCCTGGAAATTTATAGCAGAATGCCAATCCGTCATCCGAAACCTGGAAGATAATGTCCATTGGCTCGCCGGATGAGGCGGAAAGGTGTACCGTATGTCTCAGGGCGCTGTAGGATGCATCTCTTTTCTTGCCGTGCAGCATTGTATAACTCTCCCTGACTTCCTCCGGGCCGGTCACTGAATCCAGTCTCAGTCCCGATGAGAAATCGGCATCTTTCCTGATGATCCCGAGTCTGCCTTCAGTGATCACGGCTGTGTCACGGTATATTACAGTATATACCGGCTGCCCGCCCTTCAGAAGATTGAATGCCACAGTAATGCTGCCATCAGGGCTTGTCATGAGGCTTGTTTTCGATTCACTGCAGCCTGCGAATACGGCTATCACCATGAAAGCTGCAAAGCATATCCTTTTCATTCAAAGTCTATTTGAGTTTCTTCTGTTCTTCCAGTTTCTCCAGCCTGATTCCTTCCAGCGGCAAGAAACTGTCGTCAGCCAGTTCTGCTATCCGGATATTGCTGCAGAGACCCCTGAACATTATCCTGATTGTATTTCCGACGTTCTCTCTGATCGGTTCCATGATCCATGAAAACTCCTCGGGCCCGCTCTCCAGGGAATGCTCAGTTTCAAGACGAATTTCCTCCTTCAGCCTGTCAGCCTTCTCTGCCAGGTCATCACTTGTCATCCACCTTTTTCCGGTGAGAGGCAACTGCCTCCTGTACTCAAGTGTTTCGAAAAACTCCCACTCAAGCTTGCGATTGCCAAACGAAAGAAACCGCGGATTGATATTGGCCACTATAAGTTCATCACTTTCAGGCAGATACTTGAACCTGAGTTCCTTTAGATCAATGCCGTACTTTGCCTTGAGCGAAACACCCAGGCTGCCGATATGCCTGATTTCGCGGTCATTCAGATTCTCCGTCCTGTTGACGGTGCGCTTGAACCGGGTGTCTATCTCGAAGAGATTCATCTCGAGGATACTCCTGATCTGGGTGATCTGGAAATGCCGCTCCTTAAGGAAGGCATTTTCCTCGGCAAGCTTCTCGTTTATCCTGGCCAGGCTCTGGTTCTTCTCCTCGAGCCCTGAGATGTTGTCCTCGAACTTTGAGACCTTCACATTCAGCTGTATCAGTTGCTGTATGCCAAGGATTATCAGCCCGGCAGCCAGGAAGGCAGCCCCCCATACCAGCAGCTTGTTTGCCAGCAGAATCACCGCAACCAGAAGTATTGCGGCAACAAGCAGGTAACGCTTAATCCCGGTCATTGTAAATATCGGTTTCTTCATTT
>CAZOHL010000043.1:0-24809 GCA_964579645.1 uncultured Rikenella sp.
ACTTTCCTCAAATACTTTTAACATTGGTCGGGGAACCGGCAGGCAGGTCCTGTCCGGTTCTTCCATTAAATGACCTGCATCATGGTCGTATTTACCTTAATTTTTTACCTTAGCCCCACGTAAAAACTGGTTATGAAACGAACGATAGTCTATTTCACGGCACTGGTGATCATGTTCTGGTCATGCACGTCAAAACAGGAAAAGATGGAGAACAGGATGAGGAATTTTATAATGTCTTACGAGAAGGCAGTAATCCCTCTTTACAAGGAATCATCCCTCGCCTCATGGGAGGCCAATGTGACCGGCACCGATGAGGCATGGGCAAGAAATGAGAAGGCCTCTGTGGCATTCATCAACTACTTTACGGATAAGAAGGCTTTCGCCGAACTGAAGGAGCTGAAGGAATCCGGTATGGTAAAGGATCTGTTGCTTGCCAGGCAGCTCGATGTAATATACAACCAGTTCCTTTCGGGCCAGGTTGATACAAGCCTTCTTGCCGAGCAGGTTAGGATGGAAACGGAGATAACGAAGAAATTCAACTCGTTCAGAGTTGATTTCAGTGGAAATATGCTGAGTGACAATGAGGTGGAGGATATCCTCCGCAATTCAACCAACTCCGGTGAGCTTCAGGCCGCATGGGAAGGACATAAGAAGATTGGCCCGGTTGTGGCTGATGACATAATTAAGCTTGTCAGGCACCGCAACAGGATCGCACAGGAGCTGGGCTTTAGCAATTACCACCAGATGAGCCTGAAGCTCTCGGGCCAGGACCCTGATGAGGTTACAAGGATTTTTGATGAGCTTGACAGCCTCACCAGGGGCACTTTTACCACCCTTAAAGGCGAGATAGACAGCTATTATTCAAAACGTTACGGTGTTCAGGCCGCTGACCTGATGCCATGGCATTACCAGAACCGGTATTTCCAGGAGGCGCCTGAAATCTACTCTGTTGATTTTGACAGTTACTATGCCGACAAGGATCCTGTGAAACTTGCAGCTTCGTACTATGAATCAATAGGATTGCCGGTAGATTCAATCCTGGCCGGTAGCGATCTTTATGAAAAGCCCGGCAAGAACCAGCACGCATTCTCAACTGACATTGACAGGGAAGGTGATGTCCGCACCCTAGACAACATCAGGCCTGATTCATATTGGATGAACACAATACTGCATGAGCTTGGACACGGTGTCTATTCCTACTACAATGACAGGTCTCTTCCCTTTGCTATCAGGGATGCAGCACACACATTCACTACTGAGGCCGTGGCCAATTATTTCGGCAGGCTGGCAACCAATCCGGCATGGATGCAATATATGGGCATTATTACGGAAGAAGAGGCTGATAGAATAGGTGATGACGCCTTCAATGCCTTCAGGCTGCAGCAGCTTGTCTTCAGCCGCTGGGCACAGGTGATGTACAGGTTTGAAAAGGCAATGTATGAAAATCCTGACCAGGATCTTAACCAGCTTTGGTGGAACATGGTTGAGAAATACCAGATGATGAAGGAACCGGAAGGCCGTGACATGCCTGACTGGGCAACCAAGATACATGTGGCTCTGTATCCGTGCTATTACCATAATTACCTTCTTGGCGAGCTTCTGGCTTCCCAATTCTCTGCATACATTACCGGCACGGTTGTTAAAGGCAATACAGGCGAAGATATGAAGGCCATGGGTGAATTCTTCAAAACCAGAGTCTTTATGCCCGGCATGCGATATGAGTGGAATGAGATGATTGAAAAGGCAACAGGAGAGAAGCTGACTGCAAAATACTACGCTGCCCAGGTCATTGGAGAGAAATAATTAAAAAATTATAAAAATGAGAAAACTTGTTTTCCTTATGGCCATTGTAATGACAGCTTGTTCAACCCCTGCCAGAAAGGGAGGAGACGCAGCCACAGGTTTCATTGGCGAAACTGTAATTAAGGCGACCGTTGACAGCATAATGGCACAACAGCCTGCTGCTGATAAACTGCTCCTTGAAAAGGGAGTACGTCATGCTGGATCGTTATGGCGTGAAGAGGACGGGACCGTTGCGGAATTCACGGATTTTGCAGTTGCAAATTATATTTCTGATCCTGCAAAGCGGAAGACTGTATTCAATAAGATCAGCAGCTACATGGAGTCACTGGGTGGAAATCTGAATGAAATTACAATTGACCTCAAAAAGAATCTTGATGAGGCAGCCGGTGAAATAGATGAGATTGACCGTATGTTCGGAAACTACTCTGTTGGCTCGCATCTGCAATCCGACTTCTACGAAAACAAGATTGCCTTTGTTGTAGCCCTTAATTTCCCATATTATACACTGGCTGAAAAGGATGAGCTTGGTGCCGGATGGACCCGGGAACAGTGGGCTATGGCCAGGCTGGGCGACCAGTTTGTGTCACGCGTACCGGCGGAACTGAACCAGACGGCAAATACTGCGATTGGCAATGCCGAAATGTATATTGCCGACTACAACATCCACATGGGCAAACTCCGTACTGATGACGGCCGGCAGTTGTTCCCCGATGAAATGGTGCTTCTCTCACACTGGAATCTCCGTGATGAGATCAAATCAAACTACGCCGACGCGGAAAACGGAAACGAAAAGCAGGAGATGGTCTACAGGGTGATGGAGCGAATAATCAGGCAGGAAATACCCGGAGTGGTTGTTAACAGTCCTGATTATGAATGGGCACCCTTCTCAAACAATGTCACAAAGGATGGCGCTGCGGTTGAAGCCAAAGCTGAGCCTGACACACGTTACTCTCATGTAATAAGCATATTCAATGCATGGAAGGCAATTGACCCCTATAATCCGGGGATGAACACGGCCCTGCTTCGGGCTTTCGCGGGAGGAATGGAAATATCCGAGGAGGATGCTGCAGCATTGTTCAATGAGTATCTAAGCTCACCGCAGTTAAAGCAACTGGCAGGAATTATTAAGGAGAGGCTGGGACGCGACCTGCGGCCCTATGACATATGGTATGACGGTTTCAAGTCGAGGAGCTCGATACCGGAGAGCATGCTCACAGCAAAGACATCTTCTCTTTATCCTGATCCTGCTGCTTTCAGGGCCGGTATGCCGGCTATACTAGTAAAACTCGGATGGTCACCTGAGCGGGCTAAATACCTGGCTGACAAGATAGTTGTCGATCCTGCCCGGGGCTCCGGTCATGCATGGGGCGCAGCAATGAAGGGGGCAGTGTCACATCTCAGGACCCGCGTTTCTGAAAAGGGGATGGATTATAAGGGTTACAACATCGCGGTTCATGAGTTCGGTCATAATGTTGAACAGACAATTTCACTTTATGACGTTGATTATTATACACTTTCAGGCGTACCCAACACAGCCTTCACGGAAGCCACCGCATTTCTTTTCCAGGATCGTGACCTGATGCTTCTGGGTATCAATGACGAAAATCCGGAAAAGGAGAAACTCCAGACTCTTGATGCAGCCTGGTCACTCATGGAGATTATGGGTGTGAGCCTTGTAGAAATTGAAGTGTGGAACTGGCTTTATGAAAACCCGGACGCAACTCCTGCACAGTTGAAGGACAGGACAGTTGCAATTGCAACCGGGGTGTGGAACAAATACTTCGCCCCGGTGCTTGGAGTGAGTGATTCACCACTGCTTGCAATCTACTCGCATATGATAAACGGCCCCCTCTACCTGCCTAATTATGCTTACGGACAGATCATTCAGTTCCAGATCGAAGAGCAGCTGAAGGGGAAAGATTTTTCGGATGAGATTGACCGGATGTATAGCCTGGGTCGCCTTACTCCCCAGCACTGGATGAACCAGGCAACCGGGACAAAGATTTCATCGCAGCCCCTGCTCAGGGCTCTTGATGAGGCGCTGAAATGAATGAGTGACCGGTTGATTCATCCGCAAAACCCATGATCAGGGCTTTCGGGGGTGAGATGAAATGATGAAGTAACCTGTTGTTACCAGGAAGTTTCTAAGAACCGGTACTGCACCCGCAAACCGGGGTAACAGGCGGGGACGAAGCCCGAATTTGATCTCGAAATTGGGGTTAATGAGCCAGAGGGATTTTTTCAGAACGGAAAATCCCTCTTTTTTTATTATTCTGTAAAACCTGCCCAGGTTGAGACCCGTATCCTTTATTTCAAGAAGACCCTCGATTCGTTCGGGACTCTCTCCTGCGGAGCGCAACAGCAGACGATACAATCGCCGGGGCAGCAGGTGTATCCAGGGAGTCTTTGAAAGGATACGGCTCTCGCAGACCTGCTGGTGACCACCGAAGGGGTTGCACCAGGGTGGAAATGCGATGAAAAGCATGCCTCCGGGGGCAAGCAGGTTCTTTACGAATGAAATGAATTTCTCCTGGTCATGAATATGCTCGAGTACGTCGCGCATCATTACAAGGTCATACTTTCCCGTTTCACCGCAGTCATATATGTCCGCAGCAATGAATTCAACCTTCTCTCCGCCGGGAACAGATTCATAAAATCTGATTGCATTTCCGATCTTGCTTCCGGAGATGTCAACCCCTGTAATCCTTGAACAGCCCTCTTCAAGGAAGGGGAGGAGATTGCCTCCCTCACCACATCCTATCTCGAGCACTGACAGTTCAGGGGTAATCTCCATGACGCCGGAAATGAAAGGGATGACATGCTTCCTTGTGGTGTATGCCTGCTCCCTGAAATACAGCTCCCGGTCAGTATGACGCTCATGCATGGACCAAAAGTAAATTTTTTTTCTGTTTTTTTTGACTTGTATTATTTATTCTAATATCTTTGTGATATCAAAATAATATCATAAACGATGAAAGAAGAAAAAATTTTCAAGGCATCATCAGGCTATCTGTTCCTGATTATCAGTCTGCTTCTGATAGCAGCCACGGTATGGTTATTCGTCAATGAGATTTACTGGCTGGGGGTCATCCTGATTTTTGTAAGCTTGTTCCTGCTGGCCGGTCTGATGGTTGTAAATCCGAACGAGTCGATGGTGATGGTACTTTTCGGTGCATACAGGGGTACCGTGAAGACCAACGGCTTCTGGTGGAACGTCCCGTTTTACTCGCGGAAAAAAATATCCCTTCGTGCCCGCAACTTCGACAGTGAGCCCATCAAGGTTAATGACAAGAACGGTAACCCGATCAAGATCGGTTTGGTCCTGGTCTGGAAGGTGGAGAATACATACAAGGCAGCGTTCGATGTTGACAACTACGAGCACTTCGTTCTTGTGCAGAGTGATGCTGCTCTTCGCAAGCTGGCGGGGCTTTATCCTTATGACAACTGGGAGGGTCATGAACAGGAGATGACGCTTCGCAGTGGTGGTGAAGAGGTCAATGATGAGCTTGAGAAGGAGATCAGGGAGAGGCTGAATATTGCCGGTATCAATGTGATTGAGGCAAGGATCAATTACATAGCATATGCTGAGGAGATAGCAGGTGCAATGCTTCGCCGTCAGCAGGCTACTGCCGTCGTAGCTGCCCGTTTCAAGATTGTAGAGGGCGCAGTATCTATGGTTGAGATGGCCCTGGAACAGCTCTCCGACAAAGGTATCATTGATCTTGATGAGGAGAAGAAGGCTGCTATGGTCAGTAATCTTATGGTGGTGCTGTGCGGTGACAAGGATCCTAGCCCGATCATCAACGCCGGCACGTTGCAGCATTAGTCATGCAGAAAAAGTCGTTTGTCATAAGGATTGATCCGGACAAGCTGAGTGCCATTGAGAAATGGGCCTCTGACGAGTTCCGCAGCACCAACGGTCAGATTGAATGGATCCTTGACCAGGCACTGCGCAAGTCCGGACGGCTTCGTGACAGCAGGGAAAAATCAAATCAGAAGAAAAATGAAAAGTGAAATGCCCATGATGAGGTATACCTGCCCGAAATGCGGTGGCAGGAAATACAGGCTCAGCGAGATCAGGGTTGCACACAGTCTCTTTACGCAGCTTTTCGACATCCAGGCCAGGAAGTATTCTGCGATAATCTGTGAAAAGTGCAGTTATACAGAGTTCTACAATGTGCCGGTAAAGAAAATAACCAGTGTTTTTGATTTCTTTACCAGCACCTGAATTCAGATGTTTGCCAGGTACACGGAGCAGCAGGCAGCGATGCCTGCTGTCTCTGTTCTGAGCCGACCTGTTCCGATATGTGCCGGAACATAACCGGCGCCAATGGCTGCCTTTACCTCTTCAGGGGTGAAGTCGCCCTCGGGTCCTATGAGAATCGTAACGTCATCACCCCGTCCGATGGCCTCTGTAATTGCTATCCTGTCAAATGAAGAGTCACAGGTGGCAATGATTCTTTTTACTCCGCTTTTCCTGAGAAGGAATCCGCCCAGATTTTCAGGTTCTTCGAGACGGGGCAGCATGCACCGGCCTGATTGCTTCATTGCAGAAATGATTATTCCTTCCAGTCTTTCCCTTCTGATCCTCTTTTTTTCCGAGCGGTTGCAGATGACAGGCGTAATGACATCGACACCGGTCTCCACAGCTTTCTCGACGAACCATTCAAGTCTGTCGTCATTCTTCAGTGGTGAGATTGCCACATGAAGCGTATAACTCCTGGGGGAGGGGTCACTTGTTCTTGAAGTGATATTAACCTCCATTCCTTTCGGATCATCAGTATCGATAACACCCTGGTAAAGGCTGCCCCTGCCGTCGGTAAAAGACAATGAGTCTCCGTGGCGCATGCGCAGAACCCTGAGGCAATGGCCGGATTCTTCCCTGCTGAAAACTGCCTTGTCACCGGAGATATCTTCACAATAAAAAATCTGCATTCTGTAACATGTTTGCACAAATTTATTGATTTTAGCAAAGTCAAAAACAGCAATGCCTGAATATGAAGATAGGAGTAATTTCAGATACTCACGGCTGGGTTGATCCGGCTGTTTACGAGCACTTTGCAGGTGTTGACGAGATATGGCATGCCGGTGATGCGGGCAATGCGGAGGTGATCGCCCTGCTGGAGGCATTCAAGCCTCTTCGAGCAGTGTGGGGCAACATTGACGGTTTTGATGTCAGGAAGGCGACGAAGGAGTATCTTTTCTTCAGGGCAGGCTTGAAAGATGTGCTGATGATTCACATCGGAGGCTATCCCGGCCGTTATTCTCCGCGTGCGCTGGAGCTTATCAGTCAGTTAAAGCCTGATATATTCGTCTGCGGGCATTCACACATAGTAAAGGTGATCTTCGACAAGACCCACCGGATGCTGTGCATTAATCCCGGTGCGGCAGGCCGTACCGGCATGCACAAAGTAATGACAATGCTCCGGTTCACTATAGATGGCGACAATGTCAGTGATATGGAGGTCATTGAATTCGGCAACAGGGGCCGCAGCCAGGATCAGTGAATTCGCAATCTCTCCAGGGAGTCATGCCGGCAGCATCTGCCACATAACTGATTAATACTCATCGAATCCCAGTCCGCCGCTCTCCATCCTCCGCAGGAAACTCCTGAGCCTGTCAGGCACACCGGGCATGTATTCGAAGTCTATCCTGGCACTGGCATTCGGATCTCTCCTGAGTTTATCCTTGGTGTTGCTCAGTATATTGTTATACGTCTGGTTCGATGAGTAGCTCATCAGCACTCCTTTTACATAGGAAAACCAGTACCAGGTATTGTCACCTGCCTTCAGGTAAATATCAAGCAGGTCGCCGGACCTTTTCCTCTGGAGCTCCACCCAGCCGTCTACATAGACGTTCATGGGCTGGTCACCAATAAATCCTATGCCTATTTTGCCCTTCGATATGAAGGACATCGAGTAGGGGTTCCACTGCAATGTTACATCGTTAAGGAGCAACTGCGACGTATATTCCTTCGGAAGTGAGCGTACCACACCGAAGAGCTGAAGCTCCTCGCTGAGTTTTTTTGCCGCCTCTTCTCCCAGCAGGTCACGCATGGCCTTCTGGTTGAATTCGGACGAGAGATTGACAGTTCTGAGCGTCGGGTTGGTCCGTATATCGCCAGCCATTGCTGCAAGCGCTTCGGCATTGAAATGAAACGAGAATCCCAGCACAGACCGAACTTCGACCCTCGAGGAGTCAGTGTTGTGCAGAACAGTGCCCGAGCTGTTAAGCCTGAGCAGGCCGTAATCAGTTCCGAAATTGATTTTCCCTTCGCTGAGAAGCAGGCACAATGTCCTGTCAAATGTCACCATGTTTCCGTGCCTCCGGAGATCAGCAAGTTTTTCCATGGATGCTATGCGGTACCTGTCACTTCCCTTGTCATAAAAAAGGAATCCTTCGGCATTAAGCAGGGGAGCATCACTCCACGAATGTCTCTCCGAGAGGAAGGTGCCGTAGACGCCAGCCGAATCAAGCGTCACAAAACTGCCGGAGAAGAGGAGATTGTCATCGGTGTCACGGGGCTTGTCGCTGACAGGGATTAGCACATTTGCCGGATCAATTCGGGCTGTGAATTTAATCCGTTTGCTGTTTATGTTTCCGCAGTCGGTCACGATGCCTGCAGCACCGGTGAAAAGAAGCTGTTCGCTGTCAGACCTGAGGCTCACGTCACCGTAATAGGTAAAAGCGGGGCTTAGGGTGAAGTTCTGGCTTGCCGCAATGTTACCGGTAGCTTTGGTAGCCATTGTGTCAACCCTTATATCGCTGAAGTCTATTACCTGGGTGGTGCCGTCCTGGCTGATATAGTCATACTTGCCTGATCCGCTGTAGCTTGCGCTGCTCTCAATCTTCAGCCTGGCAGAGTGCAACAGGTGCCTGTTGCTGACAGCGACCACGGCGCTGTCAGTAGCTCTTATACGGGCCCCCCTGTCTATGTAAAGCACTCCTCCGCCAGGCTGTATAAGAGCATCAGCAACAGGGACATAGTTGACATCCTTTGCCATCAGGTATTCATCCTGCAGGAAGTACGATGCTGAACCTGACTGAAATTTCAGTGTATCCTTCATGTTGTTTGCGGAGAGGAATGTGGGTTTCTCCTTCATGCCATGAGGCACCTTCAGCAATTCCTGGGGAGACATGAGGGGAACAGATTCCCTTCCCTTCTGGGTCATCTCCATGACTTTCCTTCCCATATCATATTCGAAGTTTGTCATCTTCGAGATGTACTCCAACTCGGGGAGGACTACAAAGGATGAATCGGTATTCAGGCTGAAGACAGCTTTCTGCGTGGCGAAATCCACATGGGTCCGTGCGTTGCTGGCAACGAATCCGTATCCGTTTCCTTGCAGTGCCCGGAGATAATAATCGGATGTGTCAGCTTCAAATGACATCGGTCCGAAAGAGAAGGTTTCGGATGTGATCCTGGCGTCAGCGGTATTCACCTCGCCCTGACCTTTCATTTTATCGGGTTTAAGGATAAGGGTTCCGGCCATTGAAGTGCCGTTGCCGAACATGCTGAATTCCTTGCCTTCACTGTTCATAGCATACCATTCATCCTTGTCAGTGAGCCACTGGATATCTACATCCCGGGCATTAAGTGCCGGGAATCTCCCGGCTGCATCCGGCTTCATGTCGAAGGTTTTTGCCCTGACCAGCATGTAATCAGGAAAAAACCTGAAAGTGTCAGCAACGGCCGTAGCAGTCATATGCTCAACCCTGCCGCTCCCTATCAGGCCTGAGTTGCTCATGCTGAGATGGTTGTAAAGCCTTCCCCTGCCGTCAAAAATAGGGATCCCCTCCGGGGGGATTGTCATTGAAAATCCCAGTGATGTGTCAGGTTGCACAGTCAGTGTCTGGCGCATGGGCTCAATAATCCCTCCGCCGACGAATTCGCCGGCAAGGGCCATCTCTTCATTTGTGTAATGGTCTATGTTGGTGTAAGTAAACGGATCTAGCCTGAAATAGAACTTTTCTTTCGGGTACAAACCGTCAAGATTGGTAATCTCATCGTAGAAAATATAGGAGTCCGTCGTCGAATTGATTATCGGGTACTGTTTAAGGCTTCTGAGTCCCGATTTGTTTCTTGGGTCATCAATTCGCAGGTTTGCCGAACCGAGCTCAATCATGTTTTCGATCTGTCTGATCACAGGCCTGCCATAAGGGTCTCTCTCACCTGTTTCCACTGCAATCTTGATTGAATCGATCTTTTCAAGCCTGATATTGAAAGTATCATAATTGAATGAAAAGTCCTTTCCGTAGATTGTAAAGAGTCCGGCATGCACTATGCCGTCAAAACTGATTGACCTGTTTTTCCCAATGACAAGACGTCCGCCGTAAGGCCTGATGGCGACGTTCTGTGTGTCACTGAGCGATACCCCCTTTACTCCTCTAACATCAATTGTATAATCTTTAAGGTCAAGAATGGCATTTTCCTCACTGTCTCTGGTCTCACTGAAAATTGTGATTGCATCATAGTCTTTTTTCTTGGCAAATGCAGCAATATAGTCGTCAACTTTAGGCTTGACCGCCACCTCGTTGAAGTTACGGTCATAGAAAAGAAAGCCGTTGTTTGCCAGTTCGATGCAAAGTGCAGTAGCCTGCTCCAGAGGCATGCGGATAGATTTTGCAAATCCTTCTACCGGGAAGACATCAAAACCGTACTGACCGGCATAGTCTCTTATCCTGTAGAGAGGATGAACGTCATCAAGCCTCATCAGCCTGAAGAAGTTCGCCTCATTATAGAAGGAGACGGATTCAAACTTGGCAGATCCGATAGATGCACCCCTTGTTCTTGACATAATAATTTTCGGCTGATCCATGTCCCACAACAGATGTTCGAAATACAGATCCATGTCATGGTATGAGTCGAAATATGGGCTCCTTGACAGAGGGCTTGCAGTGCGGGACATGCTCACTTCCCGTGTTACGGTATTATATGAGAATCCGAGGTTCGAGTGATAGATGGAGTCAGTCCCCAGGTAGAGTGTTGGTGACGACTCATTGCTGCTGATTGAGTTTTGTGACAGGATGAAGTTCCTCGATGTGATTTTTATGGCGAGGGTGTCATCACGGTACAGTTTCACGCTTGCAGGGAACCAGTTTGAACCGGTACCCCTGACAATGGCGCCCTCAAGGGCCAGTCCGCCTTCGTAGTCGACATCCTTGTAGATTCCATCTATGAAAAACCTGGTCTCATATGTCTCGAAACGGGGCATCGTGGCCTTGTCTGGAGAAATGATGTTGACAGCCCTGTCGGTAAGTTTGCCGGGAACAGGTGTCTGGAAGTATGTGGGGTGGGTGAGGAGTGCCGAATCACACGAGAATTCGCTTTTTGTGACGTCAATATCGAAACCGGATATCCTGGCAAAAACCCTTGAGGGGTCATAACCGGCCTTTTCCCATGTAACCAATCCTTCCTGGCAATGAAGACGGAAGATGTCCGGGTAATATGTACCGGTGAAATTCAGAATCCGGGTGCTGTCTCGTCCAAGGTATGCAGTAAGTGTAACAGCTTCGATATCAATTTTAAGTACGGTGTCACGTGCAAACTCAACCTTTCCATCGGTAGCTTTCCATTTTACGGATCCGGCCGAAAAAATTGTATTGTCCACAAGCAGCAAACCTGTCACTTCTATGAACTTTTCAACTGAAGAGTTGGAAAAGCGGGGGTCGAAAGCCATTTCGCTGAGTCCGATCAGCCATACGTCTACCTCATTCTGACCCTGCCCGGTTTCGATAAAGTCTGTAAGTGTCCTGACAAAGTATATAAAGCCGGGCACCTTGCTCATTCTGCGTCCCCTTAGCTGGCTGGCGACATTTATTATCCTGTCTTTAACAGGTCTTGAAAACGCTGTGCTGTCGTACAGTTTATTGAAGAGATCAACTTCTGCTTTTTCCGGCTTGCTTACCAGTGTGCCAATGAATGCAGTCAGTTCGGTGGTGAAGGTGGCAGTGTCACCTGAGAACTGTTGCTGGATCTGTGCTGCCAACGGCGGAGCGAAAGCAGCAGCAACCAGAATTGTGATGATGATCTTCCTCATTGACTATTCAGAGTGCGTTCACAATGCTGCAGAACTCCTCCTTCACCAGGGAAGCGCCGCCTATGAGGCCTCCGTCAACGTCGGGCTTGGAAAACAGCTCAGCTGCATTGGATGCCTTGCAACTGCCTCCATAGAGTATTGTTGTGTCACTTGCAGCTTCATTCCCGTAATTATCCCTTACCAGCTGGCGGATAAAGTAATGCATCTCCTGAGCCTGCTCAGGGCTTGCTGTCACACCTGTTCCGATTGCCCATACAGGCTCGTATGCGATTATGCATCTGCTGAAATCTTCTGCCGGAAGAACGAACAATCCCTTCTCCAGCTGTCGTTTAACGACATCAAAGTGGATATTGCTCTGCCTTTCGGCGAGTACTTCGCCGCAGCAGAAGATTACCCTTAGTCCGTTTCTGAGTGCTTCGGCGGTCTTTGCAGCCAGCAGTTCGTCGGTTTCCCCGTACAGGGTTCTTCTTTCAGAGTGTCCTATTATGACACTGCCGGCTCCGGTGCTCTTTATCATTGCGGCGGATACCTCCCCGGTGTAAGCGCCTGACTTGTGGTCATTGCAGTTCTGGGCGCCGGCAGTAATACCCGGTGCCGTTAGAAGACTGCTGACCATCCCAAGGTGAATGAATGGAGTGCAGAGGACCACTTCCCTGTCTCTGACCGGGTTGGCGGTGAAATGGCTGTTCAGTTCACTTGCAAGTTCCAGCCCCTCGTTCAGGTTCATGTTCATCTTCCAGTTTCCGGCAACTATCTTTTTTCTCATTGTAATTGTTATTGTTGGTTAATTTATTGATTTTCTTTGGTTCTGAAGGAAAGGGTAAGGGCTACTGCAAGGATGACAGCCATGACAGCGCATATGACAATCAGCCTGTTTTCTGTTGCTACACGTGCTCTGAGAGCAAGGGCATTCAGGTCACCCTGCATGAATTTTTCAGGGTCGGGAAGGTTGTTGTATGACCATTTGGCTGCTACGGTGCCATTGTGCAGGAGCACGAAACCAGGGTCAGACCTTATGATAGTTTTAAGAGTCGTTTCATCCGCGTAAAGCGTGCTGAATCCCGTTACAAGAGGACCTGCCTCGGAGGGAGAGGTGGCTGTAACAATATGGAAGTCAGTGCCTCTTTTCTGCAGCTCGATTCCGAGACTGTAACCTTTCATCAGGCCGTCCCTGTCTGACTCACCGAGCCGGCGGGCAACCATCAGCATTACATCGCCGTTCTGCCGGGTGACCTGCTCAGTCATGTCAACACCCTGTTCCGTCATGAGAGTGAATCCGTGAATAGGAGGCTCGTAACCCTTTGAAATGAGCACTGATTTCTGGTCGACAAATTTCCAGAGGGTATCATCTGCCGGGTAGTTCTCCAGGGTAAATTCCTTCTGAACCCCATCCTTTTCGTAAATGAACCGTATGTCATATTTGTCCGGTTCGGCGTCATGCGGAACAGTCATGCCTTCAGCTATATTGGTTCCAATGCTGTATGGCCTGAAATCGATTACAGGCAGGTAAGCAAGGTTCAGCCTCATGAACAGGAGAAACAGGAAGATATACGCCAGGGTGAAATTGAGGGCGGTTTTTACCGGCATGACGCCGGTTTCGTCATTCCGGGTGATGAAGACATATACCACCGGAATGATAATGATCACGTTCTTGATGAATGTCTGCCAGTTTGTAAGTACAATGGCATCACCGAAGCATCCGCAGTCAGATACCGGATTCCAGATTGCAAGAATCAGCGTCAGCGGGGTGAATATGGCCATGAATATGGCTGCCATCCATGATGCCGGTTTCACAAGGGCTCCTGACAGGAGCATCATCCCCGTCACAAATTCGACCAGGCAGAGCATAACAGAGAGCGGAAGGGCAAGGTCATCGAGGAAACCAATTCTGAAAGCAGCAAAATAATCACCCAGTTTGAATGCGGTACCCATCGGGTCGATACCCTTTACAAAGCCGGAGAAAGCAAAAAGCAGTCCGGTGATTATCCTGGCAGTCTGTGTAAGCAATTTCATCTCAGAATATTTCGTTCCTTCAGTTTGTCAAGAATCATTCCGAATATATTTTCCGGAGCGGGCATGCGGTTATCCTCATCGCTGCAGCTGATAACCTGAAGTTTTTCATCATCTGCAGAAACCTGCAGGTAAATATCCCGCACCTTTCTCTGGAACTCAAGGCTGCTTTCATGAATGTCACTGTTTCCCAGGAGATATGTTCTGTCCTCTCCGTGCCTTTTGTTCCTTAGTTTCTCCTCTGTGAACCTGAAGGGGACGTCAAGGAATATGTTGATATCCGGCCTGGGGATGCCAAAATGCTCAAATTCCAGTTTCAGTATCCACTCTCTCAGTCTTCTCACCTCAGCCTCAGTATTCATTTTTGCGCACTGATAGGCAATGTTGGAATACGTATAACGATCAAGCACAACGAAGTATTTCTCTTCCAGCCATGTTTCTATCATGGCTGCTGCATCTTTCCTGTCGCCTGCATAAAGCATTGCGACAAGGTAGGGATCAACGCAGCTGATATCTCCGAACTCGCCTCTCAGGAACCGGGCGATCAGTTCACCGAAATAAGGTGCATCAGTTCGTGGAAAGTGAATGTATCTGCACTGCATCTGTCTCGATGCAAACCACTCCTTCAGCAAAGAGATCTGGGTAGATTTGCCTGCGCCGTCAAGACCTTCTATAACGATTAATTTCATAGCCGGGGAATTTGTTTTTCAGCTGCGGACAAAGTGATCCATTTCAAACGGAATCTCAAATGAAAGTTCTACAAGCCCCGCAACCGTTCCCTCCCGGAACCAGGGAGCCTGGAAGATCATTTTCTTTACACCGTTTTTTTCAATCGTATAGCAGTTTGGCTTTTCAGTTTCAATTATCTGCAGAATTTTGTGCCATGATTCAGATTTGTGGCATGAACTCAGGTTGGAACCGACCAATGCCCTGCCTCCCTGTTTTGCGAAGGTGGAGGCCGATTTGCCGTTCATGTAAAGTATCTTTCCGCCTGTGTCAGAAACTGTGATTGCCACCCCCAGTTCGTCAGCCCAGTTTATGTCTTTCATGTGACCTGTCAGAATTTACAGAAAGCAAATATACTTAATTTGTCTGCAACCGTAAGAACTCTGCGCCATCAGTACGGGGCCAATGACTATCTTTGCCCGGGACTTAAACGAAAGGCATGAATATCAATGTAAGGGGTAAGCTGATGGATCTTTCCAGACCTCGTATAATGGGCATTATAAACGTTACGGACAATTCATTTTTCCGCGGAAGCCGTTATATGGCTGATGATGATATTGTCAGGGCTGCTGCCGGGATGATCGAAGACGGTGCTGATATAATTGATATCGGAGGCTGCTCTACCCGTCCGGGCTCAACTGAGGTGCCTGAAAATGTCGAAAGGGAACGTGTGTGCAGGGCAGCTGACCTGATCATCCGGCATTTCCCTGAGGCAGTCATTTCAGTTGATACATACAGGGCCTCTGTGGCTTTTGCTGCTGTTTCAGATTATGGTGCTTCAATGATCAATGACATTTCGGGCGGACAACTCGACAGTGATATGTTTCCCCTGGTTGCAAGGTTGAATGTGCCCTACATTCTTATGCATATGCAGGGCACGCCACAGACAATGCAGGCTGATCCACGGTATGATGATGTTGTTGCGGATATTCTTGTCTGGTTTTCACAGCGTATGGCGTTTCTGAAAGAGGCCGGAGTCAGGGATATCATCCTTGATCCGGGCTTCGGCTTTGGCAAGAATGCAGATCACAACTTCGAAATGCTTCGCAGGTTCTCCGAGTTCCGTATTGCAGGTATGCCCCTTGTTGCAGGTCTTTCAAGGAAAACGATGGTTTGGAGGACCCTTGGCATCACTCCGGAGCTGGCGCTCAACGGCACAACAGCCCTCAATATGGCCGCACTCATGAAAGGTGCATCCATTCTGAGGGTCCATGACGTACGTGAAGCGAGCCAGGTTGTGTCACTTTTTGAAAAGATATACCCGACGGGCATCCAATTTGATCATTATTCTTAAATTTGTCGGTCACCTCATTCTGACAAATGTTCCAGATCACTGTCCTAGATATAATCGATATTTTAATGGTAGCCATCATATTCTACCAGTTATACCGTCTTATAAGGGGCACTGCGGCATTCAGTATTTTTCTCGGGATCTTTTTTGTATACCTTTTCTGGCTGGTGGTGAAGGCTCTCAACATGGAGCTTATCAGTGCCATAATCGGACAGGTGATAGGAGTGGGGGTAATAGCGCTGATCATTGTGTTTCAGCAGGAGATAAGGAGATTTCTGCTTGCTATCGGGAACAGGTATATGAGCAGGAACAGGTTCTCCTTTGACAGGTATTTTCCTTCAGGGGAGGTGGACCAGACTACCAGCCAGATAGTTGAGGAAATTGTACATGCGGTTGAATCAATGGCACAGTCGCGCACTGGTGCACTGATCGCGGTGGGCCGCACAAGCCTTCTCGATATTTACTCTGACGGAGGAGAGTTACTCAACGCCCTCGTTACTGACGAGCTCCTGAAGACAATTTTTTACAAAGGTTCTCCGCTTCATGACGGTGCAGTGCTTATACAGAACGGCAAGATCCTTGCCGCCCGCTGCCCTCTGCCATCCACTGACCAGACCAATCTCCCGGCCCGGTTTGGCATGCGGCACAGGGCAGGGATCGGCCTTACGGAGCAGACCGATGCAATTGTCATAGTTGTTTCTGAAGAAAGAGGACGGATATCAGTAGCCGATGCCGGAAAGATCCAGGAAGACGTGACACCGAATGAACTCAGGCAGGTTCTTCTGAACATCAGAATCTGACTCTCCCCTGTAGGCAGGCAAAAATAGGGATTTGCTTCTGCCGGCTGCTGAATGACTTTCAGTCATACCTGAGTCTCAGGTCAAGGACGTTGTCATAGACAAAGTAACAGGGTTCATTACATGTTGTCTCGTCATACCGGACTTTTGGGCAGGCAGATGCTGTGGTTATGTATCTCCGCCCGTTGTAGGTGAACTCCAGGGTTGCTGAGTAATCCTTGTAAAGTATTCCGCTATAGTACATGTATGAGTACGGATCAATGATCCTGGTCCTCGATATGATAATACTGTCGCTGATGTTCCCTTCATAAAGGGTGATGACCGGGTCAATAGGCACCCTGTCAGGATTACGGAAAATGATGTTGAGGTCAACCCGGTAGTCAGTTCCGGCGTAGCACTTATCACAATCAGTCAGAAAGCCTTCCTCGCATGAGAAGAGGAGCATGATAAGCAGTGACAGTATGATGCTTGTTTTACTCATAGCTGTATAATCTGATATGCTTGCCGTTAAAATTCCCCTGTGGACGTCTCAGGTCATAAGTCACCTTCATTGTGAACCACGCCGGCCCTGCCTTACGGAAAGGTGTTCTCATAAAAGCAAGGCCCGGATTTAGGCTCAGGTTGCGCCAGCCGAGACAAAGGCCGGCCGCAGGAACCAGGCAGAAGTTGTCATCAGGCCTCTCTTCTGTTCCGGCGTAGAGAGAGTGAAACAGGTAACCCAGGTTAAGAGCAGGAGTAACACTTATTCTCAGATCATTCATATGACCGGTCAGGAGGAATTCCTTTGAAAGGCCGGCGTAGATAAGGTTTGATCTTACATTATACTGGTATATTATTCCATTGTCCCCCTCGACCAGCATGCGCTGATTTGCAGGGCTGACTGCAGCACCGACAGTTATGCCGGCTCCAATGCCGGTTTCAGTGATTGATAGGGACCCTCCGGTAAGAGAGGTATGTGATGTGAACCAACCTGCTGCAGAAACCGAAAGCTGGTTGAATGCATATTCCCGCTTTGCTTTCAGGCCCTTGTCATTCATCATCTGAAGAATATCCGTCTGACCGGATATATTTGCCATTTTCACCGGATCTCCACTCGTGCCACTTGTATGATTCCAGCGATTGCCATGTTCAAGCAGGAATGCTGCAGCATCCTTTTTCGCCCCGATAACGGCACAGCCCAAGGCGTCGATTCCGTTGTCATTCAAGGCATAAAGATTTGCACCTGCCTTTACCAGCATGTTCATAATCAGCGTGTCTCCGTTCTGACTTGCCGTCATGAGCGGTGTAAAACCCCGCCGGTCCGGAGCATTGGGATCTGCGCCTGATTGCAACAGGAGGTCGGTTATTTCATCGTAACCAAACCAAACCGCTGTCATGAGCGGCGTATTCCCTTCAATGTCATGCAATTCCGTCGGAGACTCGTAGTAGAGAAGCATGTCAGTCATCAGAAAATTCCGCAAAGCTGCAGAATGGTGCAGTGGAGAGCAGAATTGCCTGTCTGCCCTGTCGATTGTGGCGCCAAAACGGATGAGCTTCTCGGCAATATCCCGCGAATCAGCCCTGACTGCTGCAACCAGAGGTGTGTTCCCGAAGATATCTTCCCTGTCAGGATCGGCTCCCAGAAGCAAAAGTATCTCCACTGCTTCCCACTTTCCGGAGCTGACCGCGTAGTGCAGAGGGGTTGCAGTATAACCTGCAAAATTATTCACATCTGCCCCCCTGACAACCAGGGATATGATCTCATTGCATGCACCCATGGATGCAGCTGTCTGCAGGTTTATATTTTCAGCATCCTCAACACCGGAAACATAATCAGAGGTGTCAACATAGACCGAGTGCGAGTTGTATATCACAAGGATTTCCTTGATCCTGCCCATAATTGAATCAATAACCAGGGAATCAGTCTGGCCACTCAGGTCTAAACCGCATAACAAAAAAGGCACCAGGAATATTGACTTTCTTAAAAACTGCCTCATGCATACAAATTTACTTTCACTTTATGACCCTTCCAATTATGTTGATATTTTTTTTTCATAGTTAAGAAAAATGATGCCGGATGGGGTTACGAGCGGGATAATATTCTAATTTTACGGCCGTTTTCTGAGAAGTATACATTTATGATTCTGCCCGTAAAACCGATGCGACTCCTGGCAATAGTCTTCCTGGTGCTTTTCATGTTTGTGCCTAAGGTTGGTACAGAACAGGTGGCTGTTATTGGAGGACACTATGTCCCTGTTAATCTGAGGATAGATAACTCGCTGTCTGAAAGTGACCTGTTTGACAACGCGGAAGTAGGGGTTGAATGGTTCATGAAGAACTGGGACATAAAGGGTGCATCTGTTGCTGTGGCAAAGGAAGGGAAACTGGTTTATGCGCGAGGATTCGGATATGCTTCACTTGATGATTCTATTCCCGTTGAACCATATCACCGTTTCCGGATTGCCAGCGTCTCCAAGCTGGTTACTGCAGTGGCGATAATGAAGCTACAGGAGGAAGGCAAACTGTCAGTGAATGAAAAAGTATTCGGTCCGGGTGCAATTCTTGATGATACAATTTTTGCCCATCCCAAGGACCGGCGCGTATTTGACATTACGGTCGCACATCTTCTTGCACATGAGGGTGGCTGGTCTCAAAGATATGGTGATCAGATGTTCATGCCTGAGGTTGTTGCTCGTACACTTGATGTTCCGATGCCTGTTGATCTTAAGACTATTATACGGTTCGCACTCACCAAGAACCTGCATTTCACTCCCGGAGCCGGGCAATCATACAGCAACCTCGGGTATGCAATACTTGGCCTCGTCATTGAGAAGGCTTCGGGAATGGATTATGAGGCATATTGCACAAGGAAGATACTTGAACCACTGGGAATATATGACATGGCGCTCGGGAAAAACCTTCCTGAGAACTCTCTGCCACTGGAGGTCGCCTATTATGATGTCAGCAATGCGCCTCTGAGACCTTCAATCTACGGTACCGGTGAATTGGTCCCTGCCAGCAGGGGGGGAAATGATATAGAGACTCTCGGTGCAGCAGGCGCATGGGTCGCAACAGCACCTGACCTGATGAGACTGCTCCTTGCTGTCGATGGATTCGAACACCCCAGGGACATACTGTCACCGGAAAGCATAGAATTCATGACGGATTCATACAACGGTTTTGCCCCGGTAGGCTGGAGAGCTACTCTCTCCAACGGAGTATGGTGGCGCACCGGATCATTCTCAGGAACAAGTGCCATGATGAAAAGGATGCCTGACGGCACTGCCTGGGTTGTACTGATGAACAGCAGTGGCTGGAACGGACCGGAACTGACCGGCGACATTGACCAGATGATGGCAAAATTCCTGCAGAGGGTCAACCAGTGGCCTGAAACGGACCTCTTTAGCTATTATACACCAGTCCCGCTGAAATTTGCAAAAGTCACTGAACCCTGACCAAAGATCAACACCAGGATGTGCTTCACCGTAAATGTAAATATTGTCAAGGAAGAGCTCGAAGCACGTTACGGAAGCGAACTCATAGACCACGACAAATACAGGCCGAGTTACTATTATCATGCATACAGCCTGCCTTCAATACCGGTAATCTGCACTGACAGGAAAGCCGGGATAAGATTGTTCAGGTGGGGACTCATACCCTCGTGGGTTGCCGATGAAGGAGAAGCCGGTGAGATTTTGCTAAAGACCTTCAATGCGCGGTCAGAGACTATTTCATCCAAACCTGCATTCAGGGATTCATTTGCATTGCGCCGTTGTCTCGTTCCGGTGAACGGATTCTTCGAGTGGCAGCATCATGGCGGCAGAAAGATTCCATGGTATATCACCCTGAAAGGGGAGAATATTTTCTCCCTGGCTGGTATCTGGGACTCATGGACGATGAAGGGAGGAATAACCCTGAATACGTTTTCCGTTGTCACCACCCGTGCCAACGAGCTGATGGAAGAAATTCACAATTCAAAAAAAAGGATGCCGGTCATCCTTCCCGCTTCATTGGAACAGATATGGCTCAGGGAAGGCGCTGATGAAGCCGTCCTGGCAGAGCTCATGGAGCCTGTAGCCTCTGAGATGCTCTCAGCACATACAATAAGTCCGCTTATTACAAATGCCCGGGCTGACCGGAACAGGCCTGAACTGATCATGCCATTCAGCTATCCTGTGCAGGGTACTCTCTTCTGATAAGACTAATTCTGCGAGACAAAAACGAATGTGATAAAGCCTCCCTGCTTTTCGGGAGCGCTCTGGTCAGCATTGAACCTTGTTTTGAGAGCATGCTCAACGGCAGTCTCCGTGAGACATTGATCCCTGGTGGTGGAGAGTTTCGAGGCTGGTTCTGCCTTCAGAACATTTCCGCCGCGGTCAACCACTATTGAAAGGGTAATCTGACCTGCACCCTCACACTTGTAGATGGGTATCGGAAGATATACATGATGGCGGCCGGCCAGATCATAGAAGATCCTCGTGGGGCCCCTGAAAGTTCCCTTCTCCTGGGGCTTTTCTTTCTTTTCGGTGACCTGTGGTTTTACCTCCTCCGGAGTAGCAGCAATCTCTTCCATCCCCGCTTCCTCAGCCATCTTCTGCTGGTCAATGAAGTTCTTCTCATTAAGAAGGCCGCTCTTTATCATCTCCTCCTTGACCATGTTCTCATACTCCTTTGGATCAATGTCAAGCGGTTTGTCGGCTATATTCTTGATTATGTTCACCATTTCTTCCGGGCTGATGCCCTGGAACTGGTCGCTCTTTGCAAGCTCAATCGCTTTTTCCATATCAGGATCCGGGAGCTCCTCATCTATTGAAAGGATGATCTCAGCGGCAATTTCGCGCTTGAGCGCTGATATCTTTACAGACATAAAGATCACTGCCACAGTCAGGTGTATAATGATTGTGGCCATCACGGCTGTGAATGTGATCTCAAACCTGTTCATCAGGGTACGAAATTAGTAAAAAAGTCACTCTGACCTCCTTATACGTCAGAATTGTGCTGTCAGTTTCAGGTTAAGGCTTCTTCTTGTAAGATAGTTGGGAACGGCATACTCCCGGGACTGTCCCTGGCTGTTTCTAACAGTCCTTATCCATGTGTATGAGATTGTGTTCCTGATATCGGCAAGATTGAATATCTCAATGCCGGCCACCAGTTCTTTCATGAATGACTCTCTCCCGGCTCTGGCAGCATTCAGCAGTACTTTTGAGAAGCCAATGTCAATGCGCCGGTAAGGTGGCATTCTGAACCATATATCCCATTGTTCCCTGCCAGGCGGGGAGGTTGGTATTCCGGTTCCGAGTGCTATGTTGATATGTGCCCTGAAATCAGGATGACCGGGCAGGTAATCCTGGAAGAAGATGCTGAAATGCACCCTCTGATCGAATGGTGCCGGATACAATCCGGTTGACAGTTCAGGTATCCGCAATTCGGATTTCATTAGTGACATGCTGAACCATGATTCCACTCCAGGGACAAATTCGCCATTAACTCGCATATCAATTCCAATGGTGTAGCCTTCGGCAATATTTCCTCCGTAATAGATGAGCCGGACGTTGTCTGCCCTGTATGGAATCAGCCTGTCAAACAGCTTGCCGTAGGCTTCTGCGGTGAACCTGAATGGCCTGTCCCAGGCGGTGAATTCATAACGCGTTCCGGCTGTCAGGTGGTATGAACGTTGTGCCCTTGGGTGGAATCCGGATTCGCCATCTTCCCCGATCAGTTCCCTGCCTTCAGGAGGCTGATGGTATGCGCCGGCAGCAAGATAGACGGAGAAAGCCCGGGTAAGCTCACTGCGAAGTGAGACCCGTGGCGAGATCAGCAACTCGGAGCCATAGGTATCATATGAAGCTCTTATACCGGCGTTAAGGTCACACGCCCGCCCCGAGACGGTGAAGCGGGTCCTGCTGATGAGCCATCCCTCGGTTGTGAAACTGCGTGTTTCATTGCCAAGAAAAGTGCGTGAACTGAGAGTCAGCCCATCATCCTTCCGGCCAGGGGTATAACCTGCTGAGTCAACCCTGAGCCACTCGTTCCGGAACGAATCATAGCTGCGTTGCCTTGCTGCAAGTCCCCACTCGATTGTGTTATTGCCGGATGCGAGTGACCCTCGGTATGAGACACCTGCAATCAGACTTCTGAACGAGTTGCGGGCGTGTGACAACCAGCTGCCGGCACCTGCATTGAGAAGTGTATCAGGATTGTTTTCGCTGCCCTCATTCTTGTCAAGGGCTGACAGACTGTAGGCACCCCTGATATCATAGCTCTCATATTCTCCCGCGATGCTGGCTGACAGTATCAGTTTCGACAAAAGCCGGTCAGTGTGGTTGCGTTCAAGTGTCAGTGCACCGCCGCCGCTGCTGTATCTGTCAAGTTCACCACCCTCGAAGAAGGCATACAAACGATAGGCATTTTCAATGTTTCCGAAGGTTGTTGTCTGGCTTTTCGGGGAGAATGCATAACGATTCAGTGAGCTCCATAATGTAAGGGTAATCCTTGTATGACTGTCTGGCCGGAAGCCTCCGATTGCCTGTATATCTGCAAAGTGCGGACGATAGGCACCGCGGGTATCGAGACTGCCCAGCAGGATGGCATTTGAACGGTACCGGGCTCCGGCGATAAACCAGAGCCTGTTGTCACTGCTGCGGGCTCCTGCATGCACTGAGGATGTTATCAGGCTAAGTGAGACGGAGCCCTCGCGTGCTTCCGGTTCACGATAAGTTATGTCAAGCACTGATGACATGCGGTCACCGTAGGCAGCACTGAATCCTCCGGGTGAAAAGTTGACAGAGGCGGTCAGGTCAGGGTTGATCCTGCTCAGTCCTTCCTGCTGACCTGTGCGGAGCAGATACGGGCGGTAGATCTCAACATCATTCAGGTACACAAGGTTTTCGTCATAGCTGCCACCCCTGACCGAATAGCCGGAGCTGAGTTCACTGAAGGTGCTTACCCCGGGGAGGGTTGCAACCGCGGCTTCAACCCCGCCGCTTACAGATGGAATGACAGCTCCCGCAACAGCGGGAATATCTATTACTGTGACATTGTCAATGCGGCTGGCTCTTACCTCGACACCTTCGATAGCTGTTGTTGCCGGGATGAGTACAACACGGAGACCTTCAGAAGCACCGGTTGGTGTAATGGTTAAGGTATCAGTAATGTATCCGATACATGAGAAAATGACAGTCAGCTTTCCTTTATCCCCGGGGTTGAAAGCAAGCCGGAATGAACCGTCATTTGCACATAATGTTCCTTTTTCAATTGATGGAATGTAAACGGTTGCACCTGCCACTGCAATACCTGCTGTATCTGTGACGGTGCCGGTGATGACCTTCTCCTGTCCTTTTAGAAAGCTGGAAGGAATTAATGACAGAAGTACAAATGAAATGAGCAGTCTTATCGCTGAAGACCTGACCATCAGTCACTTTTTTTTCTTGCGGCTTTTATTCTTTTTAACCTTAACGGCTTTGGAGGGTTCGTTTTTCAGCAAGCCGTTCTTAACACCCCTGACGAATTGTTGCCAGGCAAATGGATTGAGCAGGTTATTGGCGGGTTGCTGGCCCCTGGTATACAGCTGGTCAGACATTTGCTGCATTGTGTAATGATACGCTTCACCCGGCGTGGGACGCATGTCACTCCATATCTGCTGCTGGACCATTGCCAGGTTATACTCCATATTTTCCATGAGCGGGTCCTTGGGTTTGTCTGCGAGAACCGCCCTCTTGAATTCGGAGTAGGTTTTCCAGGGAAGTACAATAACTTCTCCGATCTGAATTGTATCGGTGACCATAATTACGTCAGTTATATAATGGTCGCCTGCGGCAGCAGAGGGAATTGTAAGCAATGTCGGTTTATAGCCTATTGCGCTGAAGAAAACCGTATCACCGGGGGCGCTGATTATTGAGAAGATACCCCTTTGATCACTGGCTGCACCGCGGCGCAGGTGCTTCGAATAAATACTCACGTCAGGAACTATGAATCCCCTCTCATCTGCAGTCATGCCGTCTATCTGGATAAACTTTTTATCAACGGTCTGGGCACCAATCCACGATGACCAGCACGACAGCATGATACAAATCACCAAAAACTTCTTCAACGACAGATAATTTTGTGACGTAAAGTAAACAATAATGACATTTACTTCTTGATTTTAACTTAACTTTAATCATC
>CAZOHL010000044.1:0-15800 GCA_964579645.1 uncultured Rikenella sp.
TCCCATTCCGGCGAGTGACAGCCATGACCGTCATTGCCGCCATGCTACTGTTATTTCAGCCGGTTCATCTCTCTTACTCCTCCCTTTCCTGGTCTGTCGGGGTCTGCCGTTAAGCTGACTGCTGACCTGTTCCGGTATCTCTTCTGTTATCCGTAGTGGCCTTGCGGTTTTCCGGGCGCATACTGGGATGCGGAGTCATGAACCCTTGAAGCACGACACCCCCCGAAGGGGCAGCTGCTGTCATGCCCGGATCATCTCCATCCTATCCTCGCCGGTTTGGGTGGCATGATGACCCTCTCTCTGAACGGGCACATCTGCTGCTTTATTAGCTTTCAGCCTTGCATCTGTGTTGCTCTCGTCTCGCGGCTGTTACACCGTCTGATGATTGCTCCGTCAGGCCGCCAGGATGGGAAGGCTTCTCAGCCTGCACCCGTGACGGACGCTTCTGAACCGTAGTTCGTCAGCGTGAGACTCTGAAGTCTGATGTTAATTCAGAGTGATAATTAAACCAATCCAAAGAACCTTCATGCTTCAGGGCGACTCTTTATCGCTCACATGGTAGTACAAATATAACCCGAATACCCATGCGGGTCAAATTTTTCACTGCAATAATACGACGAAGAAAGTAACATGAAATGAACAGACTTATGAACATCGATAAGCATCAGAAATATAGCGCTTTGCATTAAAAAAAACAAGGTTGTCAACACTTGTTGACAACCTCATCTGTCAGCTGATTGCAACTACCTGTTATTCAAGTATTACTTTCCTGTTTTTCGGGTACTTCACGCTGTAGGTAAATACTATCTCCCTGGTCTCCCTGGGAGCTACCGAGAGGTCCCAGATAACCTCACCGGTGGCGCTGTTCTGTCTTCCGCCGCTGAGTTCCACGGCTTCAACCGTGATGTCGCTGTTCTGAGGTAACGGTAACTGGTCGCGCAGCTTTATGTTCACATTCCGGCTCTTGTTGTTTCTGACTGAAATCAGGAACGAGAGGGTCTCAACCCTGTTGGCTCCGATCAGTTTCTGTGAGGTAAAATCAGTACGCCGGTCTCTTTTGACTGTAATGCTGTTGTCAGCACCGAGTGATACCGGCAGGGTATCGGTGAGCTCGGCAGTGTTGATATATCCCTTTCCGGTGAAAGTATTGCTGAAGTAGATGTTTGACTCACCCGGCAGGAGGTTGTATTTATCCCATTCCGTGATGTACCCCATCAGGTATGCTGAAGAGGCTATCTTCGGGGTAGCTGCATAGCTGTAGGTAGCCGGTACTGTAAGCCTCTGCAGCTCCACAGTCTCAGGCTTGCCGCCTGAGGTAATTGTCTTCGGCACGTTCACGTCAAAGCTGAAGCTGATATTTGATTCACTGACAGTGACCGGAAGCGGGGCAGTAGCTTCAAGATCCATCATTGCCGCCTCTTCTGCCTTGGCTTCACGCGCAACAGGCCTGGCCTTTGTTCCGTAACCCCTGATAACCACTTCATTCATGACATATTCCTGGTAGAAATCAACAAACCACGGATCCAGCAGAGGCAGATAGCCTGCTGTCATCGGTGCGGCGTTGGAGAGGCTTACTTTCACGTCCTTCCACTCCACTCCGCTGTTCTGCCATATATTCGCCTTATATATGATTACAGCCGGATCGGTTATGTCGTCTACCCTGATGTCATACACCGGTTGCCATCCGGCATTCATAACCACATATGATAATTTAATCTTCCCGGTAACGGGCTTGTTTCCGGAAAGGGTCATGACTATTTCGCCGGAAGGCATCTTGGACCGGTCAATAGTGCCGGCAAGCTGCTGTTCCAGCTTTTCCTTTTCCTCATTATACTCCTTCAGTATCCTGGTTTTTTTAAGGATGCCGCTTTTTACACTTTCCATGCTGGTGCCATAAATCTCTATCAGCGCCTTCAACTGCTCAGGGGTTATTGTTGACTTCTGGCTTACAACGTCATAGTTTGCCTTGAGGAAACGCTCTCTCTCCAGCAACACCTCTGTGGCAGTTTGCTCGTCATCTATTTTGATCTCCAGAGCTTTAATCCTTTCACGAAGAGAACCGATTTCGTCTGACTCGGCAGGATTCTCAAGGTAATTATTCCGGTGAGTCACACCCATTATAATGAAATCGCCCTCACCCCTGACCTGGATACTGTTCGGATCAATGTAAGGGGAAAGGCCTCCTGCAACATAATCCCATGTTCCTGCCTGCAGATTGACGGCTGCCTCGCCTGAGACCTGTGCCCCGCTGCTGAAAACGGTGACATGGCCCGGAGAGACCTGGATATACTTCTCCTGTCCTACAACCGGGGAAGAATTGAGCGCTATTGCGAATAGTACAACTAAGAGGTATTTTTTCATGTTGTTGATTTTTTATAAAGGTATCGAAAAAGAGATTTACGATCAAGGACGGCAAAAATCCTGCCGAAAAAAAACTGCCGGACGATTGCAATCCGGCAGTTCATAACTACAATCTATTCAACCTAACCATTGTAATCTTTAAGAACAGTCATAAGTTTCTGACGCGCAAAGAAAATCCGGCTCTTGACCGTGCCGAGCTTCAGATTGAGGTTCTCAGCTATCTCCTCATATTTGAATCCGTCAACGTGCATACGGAAGGGAAGACGGTAATCTTCATGCAACGCATCAATGGCCTTCTCAATCTCATTACCTGAATAGGACGACTCCGGTGAAATACTTCCCTTGTCAGATGGCAGATTGAGATAGTAAAGCTCCTGCGTACCGTCCATCATCGTATTTTCCCTCATCTTTCGGCGGTAATTGTTGATGAAGGTGTTTTTCATTATTGTAAAGACCCAGGCCTTGAGGTTGGTGGCATCAACGAATTTGTCCTGGTTCTGTATTGCCTTGAGGAATGTGTCCTGAACCAAATCAAGCGCATTATCCCGGTCGAGTGTGAGACTGAGGGCGTACTTCTGAAGATTGCCCTTCAGATCTATTATACTTGTGGTGAATTCCTGTGCAGTCATGTCTCAGTTTTTATTATTGTTGACACAAAGTTAAACACAGAAAATCGGATATCCAAATCTTAATATCTTAAATTATGGTTAAAACAGCTTGAAATGGATTATTTCTAAAATGTAATGCAATCCAAATCAGATATTTAAATATAGGATGTCTAAATTAAGACAGTCAGGTATTTTTCTATGACACCTTTGGTCTGACCACATTCCGCTCTTTCCCGGTTTTGATTATCTTTACAAAAAAGTGGCTATGGAATTGAGAAATTTTCCCTCAGGGAAGACAGCGTTTTACCGTTTTGACGCAACCGGGGAACCCCGGTGTGTTATCCTGCTTGTCCACGGTCTGGGTGAGCACGCGGGCAGGTACCAGAAGTGGGCTGAAATGTTCAATGAGAAGGGGGTGACTCTCCTGGCATTCGACCTTCCCGGTCACGGGCATACTCCTGGCCGGTGGGGCGTGGTGCCTTCTCCGGAAAAGGTTTATGATACGATTGACGAAATACTCAGGGAAACTGCAGGAAGTTTTCCGGGAGTTCCGCTCTTCATTTATGGTCACAGCCTAGGTGGAGGAATTGTGCTTAACTATCTCATCCGCAGAAAGCCGTCAGTTACAGGTTCAATTGTAACCTCCCCCTGGCTTATCCTCTCCGAAACACTTCCTCCTCTGAAGGTTTTTCTGGCAAAGGCGGCCGGTTCGCTGATGCCTGGCATGACCCAGTCGTCAGGGCTGAAGACTGAATATCTCTCGCGTGACCCGGAAGTTGTAAAGGCCTACCGGAAAGACCCGCTGGTGCACGGTCAGATCTCTGCCGGTTTGTACCTGTGGATGTCAACTGCAGCTGAAGAGACCCTGAACCGTGCCCACGAGATAACCGTTCCCTTGCTGCTTGCACACGGACGCAATGATATGATCACCTCCCCGTCAGGGTCAGTACAGGTTGCGGGCTCAGCTCCCCGTGCCACGCTGAAGCTGTGGGACGAAGGGTATCATGAACTGCATAATGATCCGCTGAAGGAGGAGCATTTTGACTTCATCACGGAGTGGATTGATACATTGATATAATATTATCCTGCAGATGGACCTTATTACCGGCGTGCAATTGCCTGACACAGCATCGGAAATCAGTTACAATACACCGGTGATGTTCCTCGGGTCCTGCTTTTCAAACGAAATAGGTTATCGTATGGCAGCCGGCAAGCTTCCGGTGATGACCAACCCGCATGGAACGCTCTTCAATCCGTTTTCAGTGGCCACCGCTGTTGACAGGTTCGTCGCCGGGTACACCTACACTGAGACTGATATTTACCTTCACCAGGACAGGTACATGAGCCTTGATCATCACACCGCTTTCTCATCTTATGAGCGTGATGTGCTGATTGAAAGGCTGAATGAAGTGAGTATCTCTGCCTCAGCCTTCACCAGGAAGGCTTCATTCCTCTTCATTACATTCGGCACATCTTATATATATACGCTCAAGGATAGCGGAACCATAGTGGCCAACTGCCACAAGCTGCCATCATCACTCTTCGACCGCAGGCAGGCATCATGGTCAGAAATCTCCGCACGGTGGAGGGAGACGCTCGACCGTCTTGCTGAGGCTAATCCCGCACTTAAGGTATGGTTTACAGTAAGTCCGGTCCGCCATCTGAGCGACGGCGCACATGAGAACCAGCTGAGCAAGGCGCATCTTCTGCTGGCTGCAGAGGAATTGCTCTCACATCCTTCGGTTGAAGGCTATTTCCCGGCTTACGAGATATTTATGGATGAACTCCGCGATTACCGTTATTATGGCCCTGATATGGTTCATCCTTCCGAGACGGGAATAGACTACATATGGGAAAAATTCAGCAGTATATTTATCTCCGCCCACACCCGGAGAATCTGGAACGAGGCTGCCGCGATCACGCGCGCAATGGCACACCGGATCTCGGGTGGAAAGCGCGAAACAACTCCCTTCGCCCATTCAATGCTCAAAAAGATCAGCGATCTTAAAAACCGGGCGCCATTTATCAGCCTTGACCGGGAAGAAGAATACTTCAGAAAACTTTTGTAGATAAAAATTCGATAATATTTAAACAAAATCACTTTTGGGTTGTTTTTGTTTCATGAAATCTTAACAATAATGAAACGCAACATTTTATTTTTAGCTTTTATCCTCATATACTCCGGGCTTTATGCCCAGGAGGGGGGAGGAATAATACGCGGACAGGTTGTCGACGCCACCACAAATGAGCCGGTTCCATTCGCAAGTGTCGTTATCTGGAACACAACCACCGGCGCAATGACTGACTTTGACGGCAATTTTACCTTCACCGGCATTAAACCAGGCTTTGTAGAACTCAGGATATCCTCTGTTGGATACAAGACTTATGTTTCAGAGGGTGTAATGGTCACCAACAACAATGAGGTCAACCTGATGATCCCACTCGAAGCGACAGTGGTGGAGGTGGGTGATGTTATCGTCAGGCCGTCACCATTCAGAAAATCGGTAGAAAGCCCTGTATCAGCAAGAATCATCGGGATACAGGAGATAGAGCTCAATCCAGGAGGAAATCGTGATATATCACGTGTCATACAGTCGTTCCCGGGTGTGGCTTCAACGCCTGCCTTCAGGAATGATGTAATCGTCAGGGGAGGAGGGCCCAATGAAAACAGGTTCTTCATAGACAACGTTGAAATACCTTATCTTAACCATTTCTCCACACAGGGTTCTTCCGGCGGGCCAACAGGAATTATCAACGTAGACTTCGTAAGGTCAGTAGATTTCCTTTCAGGAGCATTTCCGGCATCGCGCGGCAACGCTCTCAGCTCAGTAATGGACTTTACAATGATTGAAGGCAACCGTGAAAAGAGATCCCTGAGGGCGACAGTCGGGGCATCTGACCTGGGCCTGACATTCAACGGCCCCCTGGGGGAAAACAGCTCGCTGATACTGTCGGCACGGAGATCATACCTGCAGTTTCTTTTCGGGGTGATCGGGCTGCCGTTCCTTCCCACCTATACCGACTTCCAGTTCAAATACAAGGTTAAGTTTGACCAGAAGAATGAACTGACAGTTCTCGGCCTGGGAGCAAAGGATGATTTCAGCCTTAATCTTGAAGCGAACGAGACCGAATATCAGCGCTATATTCTGGGCTATATTCCCACCCAGGAACAGTACAGTTATACTGTTGGTGCTGTCTACAGGCACTTCCGCTCAAACGGCTCTGACATGGTGGTCCTTAGCCGTAACTATTTGAACAACACTCAGTACAAATATTTGAACAATGATGATTCAAATCCTGCCAATAAAACCTATGACTACCAGAGCGGGGAGGGAGACATCCGGCTGAGGTATGAGCGTACGATTGTATGGCCCAACTCACTCAGGCTGAGTTACGGAGCAGGGACGGAGATGTCAAGGTACCGGAATGATACCTACCGTCAGTTTTTTGCAGGTGAAGGGCTTGAGACGGAGATTTACAATTCCAACCTGGTCTTCTTCAAGTATGCTGCATTCGGGCAGCTCAGCCGGTCATTCGTTGATGAAAGACTGAGGCTTTCATTCGGTCTCCGTACTGACGCCAATACCTTTTCACCGTTGATGATGAACCCGCTGACACAGATTTCGCCTCGTCTTTCGGCATCATATGCCCTGACCGGCGAGCTGAATCTAAATTTCAATGTGGGCAGATATTACCAGCTGCCGTCATATACTTCACTCGGGCTTCGGGATGATGACGGCAACTACATCAACAGGGAGAATGACCTGAAATACATTGCCGCCGATCACATCGTAGGAGGTGTTGAACTGGTACCTGACGAGAGGCTCCAGTTCACTCTGGAGGGCTTCTTTAAAAGCTATTCCGATTATCCCTTCTCATTGGCTGACCAGGTACCCCTCTCTACCAAGAGTGCGGGATACGGAATTTTCGGCAACGAGCCGCTTACATCAACAGCCGTCGGCAGGGCTTATGGTTTTGAACTCATGGGCAGGGCCAGGGATTTTGAAGGTCTGAACATGGTCTTCTCATATACTTACGTACGAAGCGAATTCGAGGGATCAGACGGAAAGTACATACCTACCGCATGGGACAACAGGCATCTGATAAGCGTGACTGCCACAAAGAGCATCGGCAAGAGTTGGGATGCCGGTTTCAGGTGGCGATATGTCGGAGGCGCTCCCTATACACCCTATGACACTGACAAGTCGTCATACATTGACGCATGGAAGGTGTCAGGGCAGGGATACCTTGATTACAGCAGTTTTAACAGTGAAAGGCTGAAGGGATTCCATCAGCTCGACCTGCGCATTGACAAGCAGTTCTATTTTGACAGGTGGTCGCTGATGCTCTACCTTGACGTGCAGAACGTCTACAACTTCAAGGCTGACCAGCCTGACATTCTCGTTCTGCAGACTGACCCGGCCGGGGCACCAATTGTGAATCCCCTTGATCCTGAGCGGTACCTGCTGAAATATATTGACGCAGAAGCCGGCACAGTCCTTCCAACTATCGGGATTATTATTGAAATCTGAAAAAACCGGAAAAGATGAAATACTTTATAATACTAATTGCAGCATTGTTGGCATCATGTACATCCAGGCCCTCTTCCACAAATTTGTTACAGAGGCAGACCATGACTGATGTCGTAACCAATACGTCCGGACAGGGCGAGGAGATTGAAGTAAGGTTTTACGGAGGCCCTTCGCTTTATTACCCCCTGATGGCTGTATGGCTTGAAGAGGAGAATGGCGCCTACATCCAGACACTGTTTGTTCCGAAGGCAATAGCCACGGGTGTTTTCAAATATGGCTCAAATGCTTCCGGCAGGTGGGTTGAGGCAGCGAAGCGTGCACCCCAGACACTTCCCTACTGGTCTCACAAGCGTGGGATCAAGGCAGCTGACGGGCTCTTTATGCCCGATCCGTCGAGCCCGGTTGCTGATGCATACAGCGGAGCCACTCCCACAACCAGTTTTGTGCTGAAGACACGGGCAGACAACCCGCTGCCAGCACGGTTCAGGGTAATGTTCGAGGTAAACCAGAACTGGGACTGGAACGAATACTGGACAAATGACCGGTTCCCCGGTGACAGAAACTACCTTTTCAACGCCCAGCCTTCATTGATTTACGAGGGTGCGGTTGATATGTCAGGGCTGAAGGACAGGTACATTCTCAGGCCGGTCGGGCATAGTCATCCGACAGGGGCTACCGGAGAGCTCTTCTCTGATCTGAGTACAATAACCACCGCGCTTCAGATAGCTGATTCGGTGGTGGTCAGGATAAGGAAATAGGGCTGCCCGGGTCAATATTACCCGGTTGCATTCTGAAACAGGATCATTATAATTTCTACAGGCTGTCTGCCCATTCTGCCAGTCCGGCAGGGGAGCAGACAGCTTTCGTTTTGCCGTTGCTCCATGTGCCGCTGTTGTCATACCTCCCAAGGACGAGAACTCTCTTAAGATCGAGTTCACGGGCCGTTGCATCGCAGAATCCCCTGACCTCTTCGTCAGGTTCCGATGCCGGCAGGTTCAGTGCAAGGATGCTGAAAGGCCTTACCTTATGTATTCCCCTGATGTCATCCACGGAAAGAGTGCCTTCGGTGTATACCACGTTGAAACCCTTTTGTCTCAGAAGGTATTTGAGAAAGACGAGGTTATTTTCGCTCTCATTGTCACCAAGGTTGATTATTGCTGCGCTCTGGCTGCTGGTTTGAACTTCGTGTGACATATCGCCGGCAATCAGGATTGTTCTGATGACATGTCTTATAAACTGCTCCTGTGGTTTTGAAATGCAATCTGTGAGCCACAGTGCCCTTGCCTTCTGCATCAGAGGGTGAAAAACCTGGAGGTATGCCTGTGCCAGCCCCTTTTCAACTACATACTGGTTCAGTTTCTCCCTGAACTCCTCTTCGCTGAACCGGAGTGCTGACATAATCAGTTCTCCCGGTTTGAATGTACCGTCACTGTTCTCATCACCTGTTCCTGATTTGAGCACTTCCTTAAGCAGCTCGCTGTCATTCAGCCGTGCGATCTTCGATATCTTCAGCCCGTTCCGGTTCAGGATGGAAACGGTTATGAGCTTTTTAAGCTCATCTTCGGTATAATGTCTTATGTTGGAATCACTCCTTTCGGGTGTAAGGATCCCGTATCTCTTCTCCCACATTCTGATGGTATGAGCCTTTATACCACAGAAGTTCTCCAGATCCTTTATGGAGTATGTTCTGCTTCCTGCATTCATCTCTCTCAATGTTACTTACTCAGTCTTATAACAAAGAGAGAGGGCAAAAGTTTAGTTTTATTTATCCCTCAGCATCCTTGATGCCCGGGCCAGGTCCTCGGGAGTGTCAATGCCGATGCTTTCCCAGGGTGTGACGGCACACCTTACAGAATAACCGTTTTCAATCCATCGCATCTGTTCGAGGCTCTCAGCTTTTTCGAGAGGCGATTGCGGGAGCAATGTTATTTCCCTTAGTGTGGAGGCACGGTATCCGTAGAGGCCGATGTGCTTGTAGTACGTGTGCTTTCTGCCCCAATCATCTGCCGGTGAATCACGGAAGTACGGTATTACTGACCGGCTGAAGCAGATGGCATCCATGTTTTTTCTGACAATGACCTTTGGCTGGTTGGGATTGAAGAGATCTTCATCCGGTTCAGCCTTGCGGATCAGTGTTGCAATCATCACTTCCCTGTCACTGAAGCAATCCATCAGGGTCCTGATCTGTTCCGGCCTGATGAATGGTTCATCTCCCTGAATATTAATAATGACAGTGTTCCTGCTTCCGTCAGTGACTTTAGTTGCTGCCTCGGCACATCTGTCTGTCCCGCTTCGGTGGGATGAAGATGTCATCACCACCCGTCCGCCAAAGGCCGTTACTGTTTCGCGGATGCGCTCATCGTCAGTTGCTACCCACGTATCGTCAAGTATGAGAGAAGCCTGCCGGTAAACTCTCTCGATCATTGTAAGCGAACCGATGATTGCAAGAGGTTTACCAGGGAATCGAGACGAGGCATAACGTGCAGGAATAATTCCTGTAAAACGCGTTGATTGGCTCTCTTTCATGGTTCCAAATTACTAAAAAACAGCTTTAACATAATGCAAAAAAGTCGTAAATTCGCAGTTCATTGGATTTTGATGAAGGATTTACAGAGCGTAAAACAGAGGTTTGGAATAATTGGTAATCATGAGGGGCTGAACAGGGCACTTGACATAGCTGTTCAGGTAGCCCCCACTGATCTCTCTGTACTTATAACAGGTGAAAGCGGAACCGGCAAGGAAGTCTTTCCGCAGGTGATACACTCGTTCAGTCTGCGCAAGCACGGTCCTTACATCGCGGTGAACTGCGGCGCCATTCCGGAGGGCACCATTGATTCAGAGCTCTTCGGACATGAGAAGGGAGCCTTCACGGGAGCTACAGACAGCCGCAAAGGTTATTTCGAGGTCGCAAACGGAGGGTCAATCTTCCTTGACGAGGTTGCAGAGCTGCCGCTCTCCACCCAGGTCAGGCTGCTCAGGGTGCTGGAGACGGGCGAGTTCATAAGAGTAGGGTCATCAAAGGTGCAGAAGACAGATGTGAGGGTCATTACAGCTACAAATGTTGACATTGTCCAGGCAGTGGGTACAGGCAGATTCCGGGAAGATCTTTTTTACAGGCTGAATACAGTACCGGTACGGGTACCGCCCTTGCGCGAGAGAGGTGAAGACATCATATTGCTGTTCCGGAAATTCGCTGTTGACTTCGCGGAACGCTACCGTATGCCGGCCATAAGGCCTGACAATCAGGCAAAAGAGATGTTGTTGAACTACTATTGGCCGGGAAATGTAAGGCAGCTGAAAAACATCACCGAACAGATATCAGTAATTGAACAGGACCGTGATGTGACTGCCTCAATCCTGGCACATTATCTCCCGGATATCCAGACCGGACGGCTTCCCGTTCCCGTCAGGACACATCCCGATGACAAGAGCTTCAACAGCGAAAGAGAGATTCTTTACAAGGTGCTGTTCGACATGAAGAGCGACATGCATGACCTTAAGAACCTCGTATATGACCTGCTGACCACAGGTGATGCTGACAAACTGACGGAAAGCGGAGCCCGTGCCGTGCGAAACCTTTATAACCAGGCCTCGCTTCACGGTGATCAGATTGAGCCGGCCCAGCCGGTGAAGGTCAGTTACAGCCCGCCAAGGGAGAGCAGGGTTATCGAGGATACAGAGGAGGTGATCGAGGAGTCTCTTTCACTCAGTGACCGGGAGAAGGAACTCATAAAAAAAGCCCTTGACAAAAACAACGGCAAGAGAAAACTGGCAGCGGCTGAACTGGGAATATCGGAAAGGACTCTCTACAGGAAAATTAAGGAGTACGGGCTTGATGGATAGGATCGTGAAGATATTGGTGCCGCTGATTCTGCTGGTGCTGACCACCGGCTGCGGACTGAAGATAAAGTACTCGTTTACCGGTGCTTCAATACCTGTGGAAGCAAAAACTATCAGTGTTGCAACTTTTCAGAACAGGGCAAGCCTGGTGGTTCCCGGGCTGACGCAGACAATTACCGATGCACTCATTGATATGTGCAGGGCACAGACCAATCTTGACATGACCTCATCGGGAGGCGACCTTAGTTTCGAGGGTGAAATCACTGACTACAAGACCCAGCCGCTCACTGTAAGCGGCAACGAGCAGGCCGCCATGAACAGGTTCTCAATCTCTGTCAGGGTCAGGTATGTTAACGGCTTCAACACTGACAACAGCTATGATCAGACATTTACACGTTACCAGGATTACAGCAGCACGCTAGATCTGAGTGCTGTCGAAGCCAGCCTGACGGAGGAGATTGTGAAAATGCTTATTGAGGATATATTTAACAGGGCGTTTGTAAACTGGTAGTTCTGCACATGAACAGGAATGAATTCAACAAATTCATTGCAGGTATCGATCTGCCGGGTCCGGAAGACCTGGAGGAGCTGAGAGAACTTATAGCCCTTTTCCCCTGGTTCCATTCCGCCCATATGCTTCTTCTGCGTGGACTGAAGGAGAACAATGACATCCGGTTTGATTCACAGCTCAAGGTCTCGGCTCTTTCAGTTACAGACAGGGAGGTGCTCTACCACTATCTTTTCCTGGCTCCTGAGGAAGTTGCTGCAGGAGAGGCGTCTGCCTGGAACAGTGCGGCAGAGCAAGTTCCCACGGCCGCATCAGTTGCTGACGAGACGCCTGTCATTGAGGCGGTTGAGGAGGTCCCTGCTCCGGAGGAAGTCCCGGAGGTTGAGGAGGCTCCTGTTCCTGTGGAAGTTCCGGAAGTTGAGGAGGTCCCTGCTCCGAAGGAAGTCCCGGAGGTTGATGAGGCTCCTGTTCATTTGGAATTCCCGGAGGTTGAGGAGGCTCCTGTTCCTGTAGGAGTCCCGGAAGTTGAAATGATCTCTGGTGCTGAAGATGCAGCTGAATCCGTAACTGTTACTGAAGGTGCCAAAAGTCAACCCGTGGAATGGACTCCTGAGGAAGAAGAAGTTCATATCATCACCTCGGAGCAGCCAGCAGAATGGACTCCTGAAGAAGGAGAATCTCCTGTCATCACCTCGGAGCAGCCCGCAGATGAGATTACCGGTGATAACGTTTTGTATCCGGAAGCCGGCCCTACTGAAGAGGATGTTGTCATCCTGCCTGTGGAACAGAAGGTTGATTTGACTGAAAATATAAGAACAAGGGAGGAGCTCATGGCTGAGATTGAAGAGAGACTCCGGGAACTTGAAGAGATTCACAAGGCAGCTGCAGACCAGGTGGCGCAGCAGGTGCAGGAGCAGCCAGGCCCGGTTGCAGAATCCGTGCCGGATGAAGTTCCGGCACCGGGGCCTGAACCTGCTGAAGCTTCAATCCCTGAAGTTATGCCGGAGTTGATCCCGGAACCGGAACCCCTCACTGAGCCTGATCTTGTTCCCGGAATTGAGCTTGAATGGCAGCCGGAAGCAGTACCTGACTCTGAAGCCGAGGCCTGGCCTGTTGAGGAGGAACTTCTCGAACTGATTCCGGACGAGACGGTCGAAGAATCTGAGCCTGTAACACAGCTTGCTCCGGCTGAACTGATAGACCGCTTTATAAGGATCAATCCTTCAATCGAGAGGCTCACTCCGGGCGAAGTTCAACCGGTAAAAGACCTGTCAGCCCCGAGTACAGAGGAACAAGGTAAATTCATAACGGAAACACTGGCAAAGATTTACATCAACCAGGGTTACTATTCAAGGGCAATAAATATTTATGAAAAACTCTCGTTGCAATATCCGGAAAAAAGTGCTTACTTTGCAAGCCGTATTGAAAAGATCAAAGAGTTAATAAAATAGTATAACAATGGGTATTTATATTTTCCTTACAATCCTGGTTATCCTGGCATGTGTGCTTGTTATTATGGTGGTGCTGGTTCAGAACTCCAAGGGAGGTGGTCTTGCATCGAACTTTACCTCAGCCGGCCAGTCGATGGGCGTTCGCAAGACAGCAGACTTCCTTGAGAAATCAACATGGACCCTCGGAGCTGCCATTCTGGTTCTTTGCCTTGCAGCCACCGCCTCCATTCCGAGAGGACAGGGTCAGAAAGAGTCAGTCATCAAGTCATCAATTGAAAAAGCACAGGATCCCAATGCGATACCGGTGCTTCCCACACAGACACCCGTGCAGGAGCAGCCTGAAGGCGGAAACGAATAATAGTGACACAATGAAGATACTGAAGTGTCAGTTTGTCATGAACTGACACTTTTTTTTTGCCAACTTCCATTTGGCACAGATTATGAAATTCTGAAGCAGGAAAAATATTGTTTAACTATAAAACTACTAGCAATGGCACAATTAAAAGGAAAAGTGCTGGCAGGCAAGATCCTCGTCAAACCTCACGAGGCTGAGGAAAAGACCGCCAGTGGCATTATTATCCCCGATTCAGCAAAGGAAAAACCGCGCGCAGGCACAGTTGTTCTTGTTGGTGCTCCGAAGAAGGATGAAGAGATGGAACTTAAAAAGGGAGATGTTGTTCTCTATGGGAAATACTCAGGCCAGGAACTGAATATTGATGGCACAGACTATCTCCTTCTTTCTCAGTCTGATGTTCTCTATATTTCGTAACAACCTTAAAAAAGAATAACAATGTCAAAGGAAATCAAATTCAATATCGAAGCACGCGCCCTGCTTAAAGAGGGCGTTGACCAGCTTGCTGATACCGTTAAGGTAACCCTCGGTCCAAAGGGCCGCAATGTTGTGCTTGAAAAGAAATTCGGTGCACCTCAGATAACGAAGGACGGTGTAACCGTGGCCAAGGAGATCGAATTATCAGATCCATACAAGAATATGGGTGCACAGATGGTTAAGGAAGTGGCTTCAAAGACTGCCGATAACGCAGGTGACGGTACCACTACCGCAACAGTTCTTGCGCAGAGCATAATCAGCGTTGGTTTGAAGAACGTCACCGCCGGTGCCAACCCGATGGATCTCAAAAGGGGTATCGACAAGGCCGTCGCAAAAGTTGTTGAAAGCCTTAAGAACCAGTCACAGACAATAGGTGAGGATCTGAAGAAGATCGAGCAGGTTGCACGCATCTCCGCCAACAATGATGAAGAGATCGGCAAACTCATCGCCACCGCGATGGATAAGGTGAAGAAGGAAGGAGTAATCACAGTCGAGGAAGCCAAAGGTACCGAGACAAAGGTTGAAGTGGTTGAAGGTATGCAGTTCGACCGCGGCTACATCTCAGCATATTTTGTCACCAACCCTGACAAAATGGAAGTGGAGATGGAAAATCCCTATATTCTGATTCATGACAAGAAGATCTCGTCTATGAAGGATCTTCTCCCGATCCTTGAGGAGACTGCACGCAGCGGCCGTGGTCTGATGATCATTGCCGAGGACGTTGAGGGCGAGGCTCTGGCCACCCTCGTTGTAAACCGCCTGAGAGGTTCGCTCAAGGTTTGCGCTGTCAAGGCACCGGGCTTTGGCGACAGGAGGAAGGAAATGCTGGAAGACATAGCTATCCTTACCGGTGGTACCGTTATCTCAGAGGAGAGGGGTATGAAACTTGAGAATGCCACTATGTCTGACCTTGGCATAGCTGACAAAGTGACCGTCAACAAGGAAAACACCACAATCGTGAATGGCGCCGGTGAAAAAGACATGATTCAGGCACGCATCAATCAGATTAAACAGCAGATTTCGACTACCACCTCAGATTACGACAAGGAGAAACTGCAGGAGAGGCTTGCCAAACTGGCCGGCGGCGTGGCAGTACTTTATATAGGTGCTGCATCAGAGGTTGAAATGAAGGAGAAGAAAGACCGCGTTGATGACGCACTCCATGCAACCCGTGCTGCAATTGAAGAGGGAATCATTCCCGGCGGCGGGGTTGGTTATGTTCGTGCTATCCCCGCACTTGAAACTCTCAAGGGCGACAACGAAGACCAGAATACCGGTATCGAAATAGTCAAGAGAGCTATAGAAGAGCCTCTGCGTCAGATCGTTATCAATGCAGGCAAGGAAGGTGCTGTAATAGTACAGAAAGTGCGTGAAGGTAAGGAAGACTACGGCTATAATGCCCAGACAGACAAGTTTGAGCATCTCTACAAAGCCGGCGTTATAGATCCTGCCAAAGTTGCAAGGATTGCACTTGAGAATGCAGCATCAATTGCAGGCATGTTCCTCACCACTGAGGCAGTTGTTGTCGAGGAGAAGGAAGAAAATCCGATGCCGAACCCGGCAATGGGCGGCGGCGGAATGCCAGGAATGATGTAGAAAGAAGAAGCTTATTGATTTAATTGGAAAGGCTGCCCCGGTGTTCGGGGCAGCTTTTTTTTACAATGCCTGATC
>CAZOHL010000044.1:15900-24623 GCA_964579645.1 uncultured Rikenella sp.
CAATGCCTGATCCGCTGCGCGGAAGGGTCAGGGGGTGATGGCAAATTCACTATTGCCTTCTGCCTATTGCCTATTGCCTGATTTCCCCCATCTTTGCATTCATGACTGACCCCAGGCAGGTATACGAGCTCGAACATGAGAAACCCGGGAAGCTGATGTGGAAATACTTCCTTCCCGCTTTTGCCAGCATGATGGCAAACGCACTCTATAATGTGGTTGACCGCATATATATCGGCCAGGGTGTAGACGCCCTGGCACTGTCAGGCCTGACAGTCGTGTTCCCGCTTATGATAATCATCATGGCCTTCGGAATGCTTATCGGCATGGGCTCGGCAGTGCGCATCTCTCTCAGCCTGGGAGAGAAGGACTTCGACCGTGCAAACCGTATCCTGGGAAATGCATTCTTTCTCTCACTTGTCCTTGGCCTGTTCCTGATGGGCGCCGGATTCCTGGTTCGCGACAGGGTGCTGCAATTGTTCGGAGCCGGCCCCGAGACTCTGAAGTATGCATCGGACTACTTTACAATAATCCTGCTTGGAACACCCATGGCAATGATGGGCTTCGCACTGAACAACGTCATCAGGGCTGAGGGTAATCCGAGGATTGCAATGTATTCAATATTCATCAGTGCAGGCCTGAACATCATCCTTGACCCGATCTTCATCTTCGGACTTGATATGGGTGTTAAGGGAGCGGCCATTGCCACGGTGATATCCCACCTTGTGCTCGCCATATGGGTTCTTGTGCATTTTCGCAGCAAGAGGAGCGTGACCCGGCTCACTGCCGCCACCTTCAGGCCAGACCTCTATATTATCAAGTATATTATATCCATCGGATTTGCCCCGTTTGCGATGAACCTTGCCTCAAGCATTGTTTGGGGGGTGATGAACTCGAAGTTTATCAGGTATGGAGGAGACATCTCTGTCGCCGCACTTGGAATAGTGAACAGTGCAACCATGATGCTGGTGATCTCAATCATCTCCATCAATATGGCTGTTCAGCCGATTGTCGGATTCAACTACGGCGCCGGACTGTTCTGCCGGGTAAAGGAGACAATAATGAAGGCAATAAAGTATGCCACCCTGATTGCCACAGGGGGATGGCTGATATGCATGCTTACTCCCGGCATAATAATCAGCATTTTCAACTCTGACAGTCAGGAACTGCGTGAGGCCGGCATCCTCGGACTTCGCATCTACTGCGCAGTACTGCCCGTTGTCGGGTTCCAGATCATTGCATCCAACTATTTCCAGGCAATAGGCAAAGCCAGCCTGGCAACCTTCCTTTCATTGCTCAGGCAGATAATCGTCCTGCTTCCCCTGATTTTTATCCTTCCTCAGTTCTGGGGTACCGCCGGGGTGTGGATAGCCAATCCAATCTCAGACTTCATAGCCGCAGTGATTTCATTTATCTTCTTCCGCCGGGAGATTGCGAACCTTGGCTGTGATATGCCCGTCGCCGGGCGAAGGGGCCCGGAGATTTCACCTCCGTCAGAAACCTACTGATTTTCCCTTGACTTCTTTTTCCCGAGCACAGTCAGGAACAACGCGAAGGCAGCTACTGCTGCCGTAATGCCTGCAATCACAGAGGCGTTCATCGGCAGCGCCAGTCCGCCACCCGAGTGCGGAGCCGCCAGCAGATAGGTGACACAGACCGCCGTCAGAAACAGCGCCGGGAGTGACATCATAAGATGACTCTTGCCCTTGAGACCCAGATACATTGCAATGGTCCAGCAGGTGATTGCTGCCAGGGCCTGGTTTGAGATGCCTACGAACTTCCAGATACGGGCGAACTCATCCTTCATGACAAAGGTCAGGACAAAGGCAAGAGCAAACACAGGCACAACAATCAGCAATCGTGACGAAATCTTCTTCTGCGGTATCTTCAGCATATCGGCAATTGTCAGCCTGGCACTCCTGAATGCTGTATCTCCTGAAGTAACAGGGCATGCAACAACACCTATGACAGCAATCACAGCTCCGGTCTTTCCGAGCCATGATCTGCATATCTCATTAACCAGCCATGCCGGGTCCGGCTTGATTGCCGGATTGTCAGCAAGCGGGTGGGTAAAGGCATAGTTCAGCCCGTGTACATCACCCATATAGTTCATTGCAGCAGTTGCCCATATCATTGCTACAATGCCTTCGGCTATCATTGCACCGTAGAATATCTGCCGGCCCTGTTTCTCTGACCTTAGGCATCTGGCCATCAGCGGAGACTGTGTCGCATGAAATCCCGAGATGGCCCCGCAGGAGACAACAATGAACAGGAACGGGAAAATATGGTTGGTGGCTGCATCTGGCTGGAAGTTGGTAAGGGTTGCCGGGGAAAGCTCCATTAGTGTGATGTTTCCGCCGGCCCAATTGACAATCAAACCACCGAGAACACCAACTGCCATGAATATTAATGCGGCTCCGAAGAACGGATAGAGCAGCCCGATAATCTTGTCTATCGGTAACAGGGTGGCAAGTATATAATAAAAGAAAATCACTCCAAGCCAGAACGGCAGGCTGAAACCTGACATTGTATGGAGCAGTTTTGCAGGGCCGCTAACGAAAGCCACTCCGACAAAAATCAGCAGGAAAAGGGTAAAAACCCTGAGGAACATCCTCATTGGTCTACCGAGGTAGGTGCCAACAAGTTCAGGCAGGCTGGCGCCGTCATGGCGAAGGGAGAGCATGCCTCCGAAATAGTCGTGAGTGGCGCCCATGAAGATGCAGCCAAGTACAATCCAAATATAAACAACCGGTCCGTACATAGCCCCAAGTATCGCCCCGAATATAGGTCCCAGTCCCGCGATGTTGAGGAACTGGATCATAAAGACCCGCCATCCCTTCATTGGAATGTAATCAACACTGTCATTTTTCGTATAAGCGGGAGTTATCCGCGCCGGGTCCATCCCGAAGAATCTTTCGGCCACTCTTCCGTAGATAAGATATCCAAGAATGAGCAACGTGACCGACACTGTCAGGGTAATCATCCGTACCTGTTTAAGTAATCTGCTAAATTAACGGAAAATGCAGTACGGTATCATAAGAATGGGGTCAATAAAGAAAGGGTCAAATTATATATATTTGCACCTGAACTGAACAGGCCCGCGGCAGATGGATAACATACGCAATTTTTGCATTATAGCGCACATAGACCATGGTAAGAGCACTCTTGCCGACAGGCTTCTTGAGATGACCAGGACCGTCGATGCACGGGAGTTCCAGGACCAGGTTCTTGATGACATGGATCTTGAGAGGGAGAGGGGCATTACAATAAAGAGTCATGCAATACAGATGGCTTTTCAGTTTGAAGGGAAGAATTATTTCCTCAACCTTATTGACACACCGGGTCATGTTGATTTCTCATACGAGGTGTCACGTTCCATTGCAGCCTGCGAGGGAGCCCTTCTTGTTGTTGATGCAACCCAGGGAATACAGGCCCAGACCATCTCGAACCTCTATATGGCAATCGAGCACGGCCTGGAGATCATTCCTGTACTGAACAAGATGGACTCACCAAGCGCCATGCCTGAAGAGGTTAAGGATCAGATAGTTGATCTCATCGGCTGCAAACGTGAAGAGATAATCGAAGCCAGCGCCCGTACAGGATTGGGAGTGGAAGAGATCATGGAGGCTATCATCAGAAGGATCCCGGCCCCCAAGGGCGACCCGGAGGCACCGCTCCAGGCGCTAATATTTGATTCGGTATTCAACTCCTTCCGCGGAATCATCGCATATTTCAAGATCGCCAACGGCACCGTCAGAACACATGACCTGGTAAAATTCGTCAACACCGGAAGCGAATATGATGCCGATGAAATAGGTGTCCTGAAACTTAAGCGCGAACCGCGTGATGTACTGCGTGCCGGTGATGTGGGATACATCATTTCTGGTATTAAGGTCTCTGCCGAAGTAAAGGTCGGAGACACGATAACCCACGTGGCCAGGCCATGTGACAAGGCCATATCCGGCTTCGCCGACGTGAAACCGATGGTTTTTGCAGGTATTTACCCTGTTGATGCGGATGATTACGAGGATCTTCGGGCATCAATTGAAAAGCTCCAGCTTAACGACGCATCACTGTCCTTTGTTCCTGAATCGTCAGCTGCACTGGGCTTCGGCTTCCGGTGCGGATTCCTCGGGCTGTTGCACATGGAGATAATACAGGAGCGGCTTGACCGTGAGTTCGATATGGATGTGATTACTACCGTACCGAACGTCTCATTCCGCGTACTGACAACCAGGGGCGAAATTATTGATGTGCATAACCCCTCAGGCATGCCTCCTGCAACCACGATTGACGAGATAGAGGAACCCTACATTCATGCCCAGGTGATTTCGAAATCGGAGTACCTGGGCTCCATACTCAAGCTCTGCATTGACAAGCGGGGAACGATGAAGAACCAGGTTTACCTCACCAGTGACAGGGTTGAGGTCACCTTTGACATGCCATTGTCAGAGATCGTATTCGACTTCTATGACAAGCTGAAGAGCATCTCGAAGGGATACGCTTCATTCGATTATCACATTACAGGATACAAGAAAGCCGACCTGGTGAGACTTGACATTCTTCTGAACGGTGAGATGGTTGACGCCCTCTCAACCCTTATCTACAGGGGCCATGCCTATGATTTCGGCCGCAGAATGTGTGAAAAACTGCGTGAACTGATACCGAGACAACAGTTTGACATTGCCATTCAGGCAGCTATAGGAGCAAAGATAATTGCCCGCGAAACAGTCAAGGCAGTCCGCAAGGATGTAACGGCAAAATGCTACGGAGGTGATATAACCAGGAAGCGTAAACTGCTTGAGAAACAGAAGAAAGGCAAGAAGAGGATGCGCCAGATTGGTAATGTGGAGGTTCCGCAACAGGCATTCCTTGCGGTTCTCAAGCTTGACTGACGAAAAAATTCCGGAGGGTATTGCAAATAAGGAAAATATGTTAACTTAGCACCTCGTTGGGCTTTGACGGGAAGATTATAAAACAAGTCGAAAGACCCTGAAACTAACCTAGACTCATACCCCGTTCGGATTATCCGGGCGGGGTATTTACTTTTCAGCAGCCCGGCTCTCCTCAATCACGGTTTATTCCATCTCAGCATAGCAGCTTGTACCCTTTGCCGTGGATATTCAGGATCTCTACTGTCTTATCCCTGCTGAGATACTTGCGCAATTTGGTGATGTACACGTCCATGCTGCGCGCGTTGAAGTAGTTGTCATCAACCCAGATTGACTTGAGGGCGAAATTGCGCTCAAGCACCTCATTGCGGTGGCGGCAGAGCAGTTCCAGAAGCTCAGACTCCTTGGTTGTTAGTTTTTGTGACTGATCATTAAATGTCAGAAGCTGTTTCGTCACGTCAAAAGTGAATTTCCCGATTGAATATGATGTCGCTGGCGGCTCAGACTGTTTTCCTGATAGGCGTCTGAGTATGGCCTCTATACGGTACAGCAGCTCCTCCATAGAAAACGGTTTGGTCAGATAGTCATCAGCGCCCGACTTGAAACCCTCAATCACATCCTCCTTCAGGTTCTTTGCCGTAAGGAAGATGACCGGAATATGTGGGTCAAGCGCCCTGATTTCCCTGGCCAGGGTGAAGCCGTCAAGTTCGGGCATCATTACGTCAAGAAGGCAGAGCTGATACCTGTCTTTCCTGAAGATCTGCATGGCCTGGGCGCCGTCGGTGACGAGTGTCGTCTCATAGTCCCGTGCAATCAGATAGTTCTTCAGCAATTGCCCGAGATTGGGATCGTCCTCTGCCAGTAAGATGCTGATTTTCTTCATTTTGGCTGTTCTTTTGGAAGGTGAATGATTATCCTGGTTCCTTTTCCGGTCTGGCTCTCCACTTTAATTGTGCCGTAATGCTCTTCAACGATCTTCTTCACATAGCTGAGTCCAAGGCCGAATCCTTTGATATTGTGTGTATTTCCCGCGGGAACGCGGTAAAACTTTTCAAAGATATGTTTCAGGTGCTCGCGGGGTATACCGATGCCGTTGTCAGAAACCGTAATGACGATTCCCCTGTGCCAGCCTGTTGTGGAGACTGTGATTTCAGGTGTGCCCAGGGAATATTTAAGGGCATTGTCGATGAGGTTGAGCATCACGTTGAAAAAGTTGGCCTCATCAAGTGTCACAATCGGATCTGAGGCATCGAGGAATGTAGAGATGGTTCCGCCACGCCCGTTGACCTGGAGTTTAAAGGCATCAACTGACCTAATAATGATTGCATGCAGGTCAACCGGCTGTTTGTTAAGCTCAAGCCTTGCTTTTTCAAAGATGGCGGTGTGCAGCACCCTTTCAACAAGCACCCTCAGCCTGTTGCTTTCCTCCCTGATGACCGTGGCAAGGCTTCCGGTATTACGTGAACTTTCAGGGATGGCAGGATCGGCAAGCATCTGTGATGCCAGGGAAATTGTTGCTATCGGCGTTTTGAGCTCATGTGTCATATTGTTGATAAAGTCACTTCGTATCTCAGATAGTCTCTTCTGACGGAAAATGACTATGAAAGTGCCGGTTGCAAGAAGGATAAGCAGTAGAACTATAAGCATCGAAGCGCTGGCCATGAATGCGATATGGCTGAACTTGTACTCTTCTTCCTCGGGGAAGTATATTGAAAGTATATTGTTCCCAGGCACCGGATCATTTGGGAAAAGCTGACGAAGGTACTTGCTGGCGCCACTGCTCTCTGTATAGTCAGGGGTTCTGTAGATGATGTCACCGTATGTGCCACGCACCGAACACTCATAATTGAGATGGATGCCCACTGCGTCGAGTGATCTCCTGATGAGGTTATTCAGCTCATCAGAGGTGAACCTGTCACGCAGGGGAGGGGTCTCATGAAGTATTCTGCTGACAATATTTTCAATTGAAATGATCTTGCTGGTCATCCTGCTTGTGGCGCCGGCTGAGAGCACCTGTTCATCCGGCTCGGCTCTTTCGAAGTAGGATTCTGTTCCCAGGCTGTCTGAATCAAGCAGGTATGTATAGCCTGCCCTGCTGATAATTATTGATCTTACACCGGGGTCGAAGCCGTATTTTTCAAGAAGTTTTTCCTCAGCAGACTTCTGTTCGGTCACACCTGCCGGTTCATCATAATCCGGTGTCAGCGGCTCCGGATTTATGCCGGTCATTATCCGTTTGTAGGTTTCAGCTCTTTCCAGTTCTGACACTACCTCTTTGAGGGCCTCGTTTACGCCAAACCTGAATTGCTGGTCCTCAGCGCTTACTACATTATTGATCCATCTGACCTGGATTATTACCAGGGCCGATATGGCCAGGAAAAAAAATATGGCCAGGACAACTATATACGAGCGCTTCATATTTTAACAAAAATAGTCTGTTCAGGCCTTTATAAGCATACTTAACGTTCTTTAACAGGTTCAGTCGCAATGTAAAAAATGCAAAATATTAAAAATATGTTAAAAATCAATTTATTAACATATCCTTAAGAACATGTCCGGAACTTTTTTCTGATATTTGCATCAGTTATGGCACGATAATTGTTATAACAATAATGGAGTTTTTTTCATAGGTTAGGTTAGTTTTAGGGTTAACACTGAAGAGGAGGCGAGAAATTGTCTCCTCTTTATCTTTTTACAGTGTCAGGAGGGGAAGGTTCCTGTCGGGATTATCGCGGCTGTCGAGAAGGAATACTGCGGTGATTTCGGGGATAAGCCTGAGTGATGCGGCAAATCTTTCAGCTTCGTTCCTGTCTTGGTCCGCGCCCGGCACAAGTATAAAATCGATGTTTTTCAGTTTACGGAGCAGAACGATTCTTCCGCAGCGGTTTGATATGAGGGCAAATGCCCGGTTTAACGGGTAAAAACGGGTGAATGACTGTATGCCGGCCGGGCTGGAAATGACCAGATCCTCATTGCTTTTTCTCAGGTCAGTGCCCAGGTGCCTGTTTATCATCACCGAGAGGCGGTAATCTGGTTCAGCTGACACAAGCCCGAGGAAAAAGAATGGTTGTGTTTCCCCGGTTCCGATAGAATGTCTTGTGATCTTCTTTTCCGTGCTCATCCTTTTATCAGGCCCAGTTTGTTGAGGGCTGCCATCGATGCAACCTGTTCAGCCTCTTTTTTTGTTGACCCATCGCCCTGCGCAATAGCTTCATTGTTGATTTCGAGAGTCACAGTGAACAGAGGGTGGCCGTTGCTGCCTGATGGCTTTTCCTGTGAGGTGAAGTTAAGCTTTTGTCTGTTCTTCTGGCAAAATTCGAGGATCATGCTTTTGTAGTCTGTTTCTGCTGCCAGAACTGCATCAAGGTTAAGGTGTTTTTTCAGTCCCCTCTCGATGAAGAATTTCCTTGTCCGGTCATAGCCTTTGTCGATGAAAAGTGCTCCTGCCAGGGCCTCCACGGTGTTTCCATAGAGGTTGCGCGGTGAGTCTGATGGCGCCAGGTTGGAGACTATCAGCCTGTCAAGTCCCATTGATAGGCCAAGCTGGTTGAGCGTCTCGCGGTTGACGATGCGTGCGCGGGTCTTGGTCAGAAATCCTTCAGTAGCTTCGGGGTACAGATGGAAGAGATAATCGGAAAGTATGCTGTCAATAATTGCATCACCCAGGTATTCAAGCCGTTCATTGTTGATCCTTATCCCCTCAGGAAGGGAATAGGTTGCCGAACGGTGTATGAAAGCCATTTCATAGAGCCTGAGGTTAAGCGGGCGGAACCCGATCAGGTTCTTCAGCTCCGACCGGAATTTTACACGGTCATGGATGAGTGTGTTGTTTTT
>CAZOHL010000045.1:0-23699 GCA_964579645.1 uncultured Rikenella sp.
CGCTAAAAATGCCCACCGGGCATTTTATTTACGCTCGCCCCTCTATTGCCTACTGCCTCTTGCCTCAGATATAATCAATGCTGACCTGCTTCAGCCACTTATCCTCCAGGATACGGGCTATCCGCTTGACAACCGTCCGTCGTATCTCCAGATCTACGGGAAGGGTGGGATCCTGGTGTGCCACATTGATGCGGGTTCCGACAATGAAGTTGATCTCATCGCTTTCCATTATCATCCTGACGATCTTATCCGCCGGCCCCTTTCCAAGCTTGACACTGTTTTTATAGCCCTTGACAAGTTCATTTACCTTTTGCAGGGTGAGTATTCCTTCGGTGACGAGGTCAACTCCCTCCATGAAGCTCTCGGGAGGCAGGTCGGGATCTTCGAAGATCAGTTCGTCGACAATCTTCCGGTTAAGTTCCCGTGCAACTATATCGGCGGTAGTACCGCCGCATAAAATCACCTTGCCCTTGTATGATGTAATCCTGTCTGCGAGCTCCTTATCCTTCTCCTCCTCGTAGGGAGGGCCGGTACAAATTAACAGCTTGCGCGGTTCCCTGAAGTAGAGTATCGCACATGAGATGTCATCCTTTGCTTCGTAATTGTCATGTTTATAGGCCATGTTGACAATTTTGGCCGCAAGTGTGGAAGCAGATATGGAAGGTTCACTGGCAACCAGTGACGAGGCATACTGCTGAACGCTTTCACGTTCCCAGCCCAGGGGCCATGCAGCTGATCCCATTCCGCTTTGCGCAACACCATCAGAGAGCAGTATGATGCGGTCTTCCTTGGCAGGATAAAAAGTGCATTTGTGCAGTATTTTGCCGGCATTCCTGCCCTTGTCGAGGACCACATCCTTCCAGTCTGGTTCAAACGGCTGGCTGCCCCTCAGAACTATGCACCTGGGATTGTCATACTCAAGAATGTTGGCCCGGCCGTCACTTTCGACATCAACAATTGAAAAGGTGGCATAGCTTATTTTCCTTTCGGAACAGACCGGGAGAGTGTTCATTATAATCTCAGCTATACGGTCGGGCTCCTTGTGCTCACGCGTGAAATTGAGAGCCATAGTCGAGGTCAGGGTGGCAAGTATGTTAGCCTTTACCCCATGCCCCATGCCGTCCGAGAGTACTGTTATTATCCTGTTTTCCTCTCGTACGTTCTCTGACAGGAAAACATCACCGCAGATACGCTCGTCGTGATGATTGCGTTGCTGGCTGTTGACTTCGATGAAGAACTGCCTCTCCATAACTGCCGTGGCATTACTTTCCGGTTGCATTCTTCTTCTGGCGGAAAGATTCGACAATTGAGTTGAGCATTTTCTCGGTATCGGAGGCTCCTTCACCAAGGAGGAATCCTATCTTCTGAACCATTTCGAGGTTCTTGTCAATAACGTCGGAAACCCTGTTGATCACCTCCTCACGCTGTACCTCGGGCGAGAAAAGGTCGCGGATTACCGCCCCTGCAATCCTGTTCTGCCGGATGGGGAAAATTGAAATATTAAACATACGGTCCTCAAGTTGCATGTCACGGCTTATCACAGATTCATTTTCGCGAAGGACGAAGGAAAAGATGTTATATACGTTGAATGGCAGCAGAGTTTTCAGGTCAGCGCCGCGAAGGCCGGGAATGATCTCGGCAATTGCCTTTGCATCCTCACCGATGATCTCCAGGAATCTTTCATTTGACTGCAATATCTTCAGTTCATTGTCAACAATGACCACCCCGTTGGGCAGCTTGTTGAGCATGCTGTTCATTGTGTCTGATGCATCCTGTGCCGCATCCTTTTCCCTCATAGCCTGTTCTTCAGATTCCTTCAGTGCCTTTTTAGTCTCCGAAAGCTTCCTGTTGGTCTGCCTCAGTGTCTCAATGTATTCCTGTTTGTTGCGCAGGTTGTATGTGTGACACATCTCCGGAACAGCCAGCCCCTTGGCCACAGTGGCAGCAAACTCCCGGCAAGAGCCGTAACCGCATGCGTTGCAGTTGAGCTCTTCAGCACGGCTGTCCTTGCCAATGATTTTCATCACTTCGGTTATAGCCTCAGGGGCCGGATCCGGAATACGCTGGTCATTGACCCTGAACTGGTTCGAGAGGTCAAGCTTTGACCACCGGTCCATGTCCTTCTCCCACTGTTTCTTGTCAAGGGCTTCAACTCGCTTTTCGGCATACTGCTTCACAAGCGACCGGCGTCTGAAACGCTCATCATGCCTTATCATGCCGGGGCCGAGCATGCATCCCGGGCAGAAGAAGAGATTGAAGTGATGCCTGATTGTATCAATGTGATGATCAAAGTCACTGATGGCCTCCTTTACATCCTCGGAGCCGGAGGCGGTTATAACCTGGCTTGATACAAGATCACGCTTTATTCCTGCGGCCTGAAGTATTCCTGCCGGATATGGGTACAGCGCACCCCAGTTGCCATAGGGAGGATCAAACTCGGCCATCTTGACTGTTTTTTCCTGTATTTCAAACTCGTCAAAGAGCTGCCTGATCTCGATGAACGTGAGAACGGCCTCCACCAGGTTCCTGTCATTGTAGCGGGTTGCTTCAGCCTTGATGTCAATACACGGTCCGATGAATACGTTTGCGACATCTTCTCCGTAAAGGTCCCGTGTCACCATGGCCGTGGCGACCATTGGCGAGACCAGCGGTGCAAGGTTAGGAACCAGGTTCGGATGATACTTTTCAATCATCTCGACAATCGAAGGACAGTTTGAAGTGATGTAGTATTTGCCGCTCGACTCCTCAAAAAGCTTTCTGTATTCATACGCAACAAGGTCAACGCCAAATGATACCTCATGAACATAGGAGAATCCCAGGCTCCGGATCATTCCTACAAACTTGCGGTAGTCTGTAATGTCATCAAACTCCGATGCGATGCTGGGAGCTATCAGGGCTGCAGTACGGCGGCCCGACTTCAGTAGTTGTTTCACCTGGCTGCGTGAATCCCTGAACTCAATGGCCCTGGGTGAACATGCCATGAAACATAGTCCGCACCCTATGCACCTGTCAGCTATTATCACGGGGTGTGCCCTCTCGGGCTTCACCTCAATTGCATTAACCGGGCACACCCTTACACATGAGTACGAGTTGCGACACTTTTCTTCGTTAATATATATTACCTGATCCGGTATTTTCATAATCAGTCAGTTAATTGTTTCCGGCAGACTAAACCAGTTCCTTTTCCAGTATTTTTTCTATATCCTGGGCACCTATGCTTGTAAAGGTCTTGCCGTTGATTATAATAAAGGGTCCCTCACTGCAACGGTTCATACAGCGTGCTCCCCTGAGTACCACCTTGTCATCAAGGTGATTCTTCCTCAGAAAATCCCTGATGATCTGAACCACTTCCCTGTTACCTCTTGAAAAACAAGAACTTCCAAGGCAGATTTCGATGTTGTACGAGTGTCCCAATAGCCTTTTATTTAGTTCATACTCACTCAAAAGTACAACATTTTCAAACTTTCACACTATGTAAAAGTTAATTTCAGCCATTATTTGTTAATAAAATAACAATGTTTTTGAATTAACAATAAAATTAAATAGCTTTGTATTTGTCTGAATAGTCAGATCGCTTTTAGAATGAATAAGATAGAGGAAATTCTGAGCCGTTACAGGGAGGGTAGTCATGAGAGTCTGATACCTATCCTACAGGATGTTCAGGAGGCAGAAGGTTATCTGACCGAGAGCGCAATAGTACGCATTGGCAGTTTCCTCCGGATGTCCACAACAAAAATTTACGGTCTGGCTACCTTTTATGACCGTTTCAGGTTCATCCCGGCAGGAAAGGTCCATATGCGTATCTGCAACGGAACAACCTGTTTTATAAATGGTTCTTCTGCCGTTGTGACTGCTGTCAGGGAAACTTTGGGAATTGATCCGGGTCAGACCACGCGTGACGGCAGGTTCAGTTATGAACTTACTGCCTGCCAGGGCGGATGCAATGAAGGACCGGTGGTTTGTACCGGTGAAAATTACCATACCCGCGTACGCCCTGAGGATGTTCCTGAACTGGTTTCTAAACTTAAAGTACTTGCTGACCTGAAATGAAGCAGACCAAGGATTCTGGAACGAAGGATTTCCTCGTAAGCGAGGTGCTGTTGCATTCCTCTGACACGCTGCCCCCGGAAACATCAAGGAAGCTTGCTGAGATACGGCGTGACAAACCATCGGTTCCAATCATCTATGTCGCCACCGGTTCGGCAGCGATTATTGCCGGCTCAGATGCCACTGCAAAAGCGGCGAAGCAATACCTTGAAGAGATGGGCATGAGGGGTGAAGTGGTACGCACGGGCTGTCACGGCCCTGCCGCATTCGAACCTCTTTTTTGCGTTCACCTCCCGGGAAAGAACAAACTTTTTTTCAGGAACATCACTGAAGACAAGGTGGAACCTTTGCTGAACGGTGTCTTCCACAATGATATGCCACTTGAAGATCTCGTGGCCCAGTCAGGAAGCTACGGATTCGAAGCCTGGCATGAGATCCCTTTCATGGAAGAGGTACCCTTCTTCCGGCTGCAGAAGAGGGTTGTACTGGGCAACTGCGGGTGCTATGACCCGGAAAGCATCGAGGAATACATTGCCCGGGGTGGATACAGGGCGTTCCTGAAGACAATACGTAATTACACTCATGAAGAGGTATGTGACATAGTGGAACGCAGCGGATTGAGGGGACGAAGCGGCGGGGGATTTCTCACCGGCCTGAAGTGGAAATATGCTCTCAATTCGGCTTCTGACAGCAGGTATCTGATTTGCAATGCCAAGGAGAGTGATCCCGGCTCATATGCTGACAGATCTGTACTGGAGGGTGATCCTCACAGGCTTATTGAGGGTATATGCATTGCCTCGTATGCAATAGGTGCATCAACTGCAATAATCTATCTGAAAACAGGTTCACCCCATCCTCTGGCAAGGCTTCGCAAGGCCCTGGAAGCTGCGGCTGATTATGGTATCACCGGCCACAATATCCTCTCCAGCGGATTCAATCTCGAGATACTAATCAGGGAAGAAGCAGGAGCATTCGTATGCGGTGAAGAGACGGCCCTCATCGCAAGCCTGGAAGGCAAACGGGGCATGCCGGAACTTAAACCTCCCTATCCGACTACAAGCGGACTTTACGGAAAGCCTACAGTCATCAACAATGTTGAGACACTGATGAATGTTTCCCTAATCATGTCACACGGACCTGAATGGTTCCGCTCAATGGGCACCGAGGGAAGCAAGGGGACCAAACTGTTCTCACTCGGAGGCAGGGGCCGTTATACAGGCCTGATAGAAGTGGAGATGGGCACCACCTTCAGAACAATTACCGAAGGAATAGCCGACGGCATCAGGGACGGGAAGGCATTCAAAACCCTCCAGATTGGCGGTCCCTCGGGCACATTCATTACAGAAAAGAATCTTGACCTGCCGGTCGACTTCGACGTGCTGCGTGCGAACGGCATTGCGATGGGTTCAGGCGGACTGATAATTATCGACGAAACTACATGCCTGGTCGATTTTGTCAGGTTTTATATGGAATTCATCCACAGGGAAAGTTGCGGCAAGTGTATTCCCTGCCGCGAGGGCACCGGAAGGATGCTCGAGATACTTGAAAATGTAGTCCGCAAGCCTCTGAATGAGGACTCCAACTCTACCCTGGAGCGGTTCAAGGGTGTGATGCAGCTGGAGACAATCGCTTCAGTGATGAAAGACACTTCGCTCTGCGGGTTGGGCCAGACAGCGCCCAACCCCTTTATAAGCGCCCTTGACAACTACAGGGAGGAGTTCGAGGAGCATATCTTTGACCGCCGCTGCCGGGCCAATGTATGCAGGGGTCTGAGGACCTTCAGCATTGATGTCGAGAAATGCACCGGGTGCACTGTCTGCGCTGCCAAATGTCCGGTAAATGCAATTTACGGCACCAGGCTCCAGCCATTCTTCATCGTTGAGGACAAGTGCATCGGTTGCGGTGTATGTTATGATGTTTGCAAGTTCAGTGCCGTTACAGTTAAATAAGCCATGCAATTCACTATTGAAGTAAACAACAAGAGCATAAGGGCTGAGAAAGGTGAGACCATCCTGTCAGCGCTTAACCGCAATGGCATTATTATTCCCACTCTCTGCCGGATGGCGGAGTTCACCCCTACAGGTGCATGCCGTATGTGCGTGGTGGAGGTAGAGGGCCGTGACCGCCTCGTAACTGCCTGTTCAGCACCGGTTGAAGAGTGGATGAAGATAAAGACCCATTCACCACGCGTAATAAGGGCCCGGAAGACAATAGTAGAGCTCCTCCTGTCGAACCATCCCGATGACTGTCTGTACTGTGACCGTAATCTTGACTGTGAATTGCAGCGCCTCTCGGATGAGATGCAGGTCAGGGAACGGCGCATACGCGGAAGCAAGATTAAACCCCGGAGAGACCAGTCAAGTCCGGCAATAGTGCGAGAGCTTTCGAAATGCATTCTTTGCGGCCGCTGTCTCAGGGTATGCGAAGAGGTGGTTACCGCCACATCAATTGACTTCATAGGAAGAGGGCGCTATACACACGTGGGACCCGCAATGGACCGCGATTTCAATTTCTCGAGCTGCATCCACTGCGGTCAGTGCGTACTGGTTTGCCCGACAGGAGCGCTCCATGAAAAACATTACCTTTCCGAAGTGCAGGAACAGCTCAGTAAAAGCGATGTGACCCGCGTTTTACAGTATTCGCCGCTGGTTCCATATGCTCTTGCTGAAGAACTGGGCGTGAAATACAACCGCGACTTTGACAGGTTGCTGAATGCTGCGCTGAGAAAAACCGGCTTTGACAAAATATTCCTTTCAGGGACAGGAACTGATATCCTGATTACTGAGCTGACAGATACAATCATAAGGGCAAGGGAAAATCCTGACAGGAAAACTCTCGTTGTTTCGGCATGCCCTGCGTGGGTCAAGTATTGTGAGCAGTTCCGGCCGGAACTGTTGCCATTGCTCTCAACCCTGAAAACACCGCAGCAGATCTCCGGCGCCATAATAAAATCAGTTGTGCCTGTAAGTGATGATAAACCAAGGGTATATACGGTCTCTGTAACACCCTGTACCGCCATGAAGTTCGAGGCTCGCCGCGACAGCATGACCAGAAAGGGAATAAGTGACATTGATACTGTACTGACGGTACGTGAACTGGCCAGGCTGATAGTACTTTACGGAATTGATATAACCAACATCGATCCTGAACCTGCCGACGAGCCAATGGCGCTGCGCAGTTCCGCATCACTGCTTGCAGAGTCGGCAGGTGGAATTACCGAATCTGTGCTCCGGTTACTTGCAGCAAGGATGGGAGAGAAGGAAACTGAAAAGCCGGCTCTTAAAAAACTGCGCAACACAAACAGTTTCCGGGAAACAATTGTCACCGCCGGCGGTGAAAGTTTTCATGTCGCTGTGGTTGATGGTCTCAAAGGTCTTGCGAAGATCAGGCAGATGATTGATGGTGGCGCAAAGTATGATCTGGTCGAGGTTATGGCCTGCCCGGGCGGCTGTGTTAACGGAGGAGGAATGCTTCCTGCCGGATCAAGGGAAGCGGTAAAGCAGAGGACCAGATTCATATGGCAGACAGATGACCAGGAGGCGGTTCGCGGACCCGAACAGTCAGCGTCGGTAACCGACCTGTATGGCAGGGTATTTGAACAGTGTTCTGAACTCGCTGACAAGAAACTGTTTAATACACACTTCAGCAAGAGAGACGTATTGCTTTAAAGGAGATAGGTTATGCTGGTTTATACGATTAAGGAACTGTGCCGCACATGCTATACATGCGTGAGAGAGTGCCCGGCGCGCGCCATCCGGATCGTAGGAGGGCAGGCCGAGGTTATTACCGAGAAGTGCATCGCCTGCGGCAACTGCACCAAGGTATGCAGCCAGGGTGCAAAGGTTTTTGTAAATACAACTGACCTGGTAAGAAAAGTGCTTGCCAGACCCGGTAAAAAGGCGGCATTAGTAGCACCAAGTTTTCCGGCTGAATTCCTTGATGTAGCTGATTACCAGGTTGTGGTGGGCATGATAAGAACCCTTGGATTTGACTACGTCTCCGAGGTCTCCTTCGGGGCTGACCTCGTTGCTCATCGCTATCGCGATCTTGTCAACCAGGCTGGTGACAGAAATTATATCTCCTCTGACTGCCCCGCAATAGTTTCATTCATAAGATTTTATCACTCAGATCTGACCCCTGACCTGATCCCCGTGGTATCTCCAATGGTGGCAATGACCCGGGTCATGAGACAAAAGTACGGCGATGACCTGTCAGTGGTTTTCATAGGCCCATGCGTGGCAAAGAAAGCCGAGAATGCCGAGGTGGACGCTGCAATTACATTCATCGAACTGAGGGAGATGCTGCAGGAATCAGGAATCAGACCGGAAACATCGTTTGCATCGGAATTTGATCCTCCGCTGGGTGGCAGGGGTTCCATTTTCCCGGTGACGAGGGGCCTTCTTCAGACTGCCGGTGTTAATGACGACGCAATTACCGGGAATATAATTGCAGCTGAAGGAAGGATAGGATTCCAGGAAGCAATAAAGGAATTTGAACAGGGGATGATAGGCGGACAGCACTTGGAACTGCTTTGCTGTGAGGGATGCATTATGGGGCCGGGGATGAGCAAGGGAGGAAAACAGTATAACAGAAGGGCCCAGGTGAGCGCCTATGCCCAGAAAAAGATGGCCGGACTTGATATGGAGGAGTGGCAGGGAAACCTTGATCTGTATGACAAGCTCGATCTGGGTGTCAGATACCGCCCTGAAGATAAACGGCAGCTTATTCCCCCGGATGATAATGAAGAGGTGCGTCAGGTCCTCGCTTCCATGGGCAAGCTGACGGAGAAAGACCACCTTAACTGCGGGGCATGCGGTTATGACACCTGCTATGACCATGCCGTCGCCATAATCAAGGGGTTGGCCGAGGAGGAAATGTGCCTTCCGTACACAATAGAAAAACTCCATAAGTCTGTTCAGGATCTGGCTCTTTCCAACGCCAAGCTGACCACAATGCAGAACGCCCTGAAACAGTCTGAAAAACTTGCCCATATGGGACAGCTCTCGGCAGGTATAGCACATGAGCTGAACAATCCGCTGGGTGTTGTGATAATGTACAGCAATATTCTGCTCGACGAATGCAAACCGGAAGATCCGGTTCGCGAAGATCTGCAACTTATTGTGGAACAGGCGGCAAGATGCAAGAAAATTGTTGGCGGACTGCTTAACTTCGCCCGCAAGAACCAGGTTAACCACCAGTTCATCGATATCAGGAAACTCACCGAAAACAGCGTGGCCGGCGTAGTATTCCCTGAAAACGTTAAGGCTGTTATTGAAGACCACACAACCAGCCCCGATGCATCAATTGACTCCGAACAGATGACCCAGGTGCTTACAAACCTGTTCAGGAATGCAATTGACGCCATGCCCGGAGGAGGCACACTGACCATAACCCTCGAGGATACTCCCAGTGATGTGATCTTTATTGTCTCCGATACCGGCAGCGGAATTAAGGATGAGGATAAACCGAAGATCTTTGAACCATTCTTTACTACAAAGGGCCTGGGAAAGGGCACGGGTCTTGGACTGGCAACCACTTATGGCATAGTAAAAATGCATAAGGGACAGATAGCCGTTGAAACCATTAATGACCCCTCAAAAGGACCCACTGGCACCACCTTCAGGATCATCCTTCCGCGAAGACCCGAATAATTGCGGTTATTGAAAATGAATAGTAATAACAAATATCAATAATGAGTAAAATTTATACAGTACTGCTTGCTGACGATGACCCTGATTACCTATTCCAGGTGGCATTCTACCTGCGCAAGGCAGGCTTCGAGGTGATGGCGGTGGAGAGCCAGGCTGAAGCTGAACAGGTGATTGCGAAGGTGAAACCTGACATTGCAGTCTTTGACCTGATGATGGAGAGTGATGACAGCGGATTTATCCTCTGTTACAAGATCAAGAGGAAATACCCGGAGGTGCCGGTAATCCTTGCCACTGCCGTCTCCAGGGAGACAGGCATTACTTTCGGACTGAGTGGTGGGCAGGACCGCGAGTGGATACGGGCTGACCTTTACCTGGAGAAAGGTGTGAGACCTGAACAGCTTGAACAGGAGATTAGAAAACTTCTCAAGATCTGACAATGGCACAACTGAAAATTCTTGTTGTTGATGACGAGCCTGGGATAAGATCCGGAGTCTCCAGGATACTGGGCAACTTTCACGTAACTTATCCATTTATGGATGAGGATTATACGTTTAATGTTCTGGAGGCAGCCACGGGAGAGGAGGGGATCGAAATCATCGACCGGGAGATGCCTGATATCCTCCTGCTTGACAATAAGCTTCCGGGTATTCAGGGTGTGGAGGTACTGGAATATGTCAGAAAGAAGAATTATGACATAGTGGTGGCGATGATCACCTCATATGCCTCAATTGACGTCGCCGTCAAGGCTCACAATGACGGCGCCATCGATTTTATACCAAAACCGTTTACTCCCCAGGAACTTAAAGCTTCAATTGAGCAGATCACGAAGCAGCAGTACCTGCGAAGGATTACCCATAAGCTCAAGGTGGAGGGAAGGAAGGTACGGTTCCAGTTCCTGTCAGTGCTTTCGCATGAACTGAAGGCACCGCTGAATGCAATCGAAGGTTACCTCAGAATGATGCAGGAGAGACAGATGGGTGATTCTCTCGATGAATATGCCTCGGCTATCGAGAGGTCGCTGCAACGTATCGAGAGCATGAGGAACCTGATAATGGACCTGCTCGATTTTACAAAGGTGAGTTTCGAGAGACAGATGGAAAAGATGCAGAACGTGAACCTGAAGGAACTGGTCTCAATGGCTGTGGTTACAGTAAGTCCGTACGCAATTCATAAGGATATCCGTTTTGAATCATCAGTCAACGGATGTGAGACAATCTGGGCCGATCCGAACGACTTCGAGATAATTCTGAATAACCTGATATCAAACGCCGTAAAGTATAATAAACCTGGAGGAACAGTCACAATATCAGTTGACTGCAGTGAGAATGAATTCACTGTCTCGGTGGCTGACACCGGCATCGGGATGAATAATGATGAACGTCAGATGCTGTTCGAGGAGTTCTCGAGGATCCGCAATGACAAGACCCGAAATATAAGCGGGAGCGGACTGGGGCTATCGATAGTGAAGAAGGTGGTTGATCTCTATCATGGGGTTATAAATGTCGAAAGCGCCCCCGACAGGGGATCAGTCTTTACGGTGATAATACCCAGATCACAGGTTTCCAATTTAAAGACAGGTATATGAAAACACTTCCGGGAAAGACAGTTGAACGTCTCAGTCAGTACAGGAGGGCACTTGCCTCCACCCTGGCAGCCAACCGAAATTATGTTTTTTCACATGAGCTTGCCGCAATGCTGCATATCACAGCAGTGCAGGTAAGGCGTGACCTCATGCTTATCGGCTACGGGAGCGTGATGCGTAAGGGTTATGATGTCAGGGAGCTGATCAGCACAATAGGATCAATTATCGATGCCCCCAACGGGCTCAATGTGGCAATTATAGGGATGGGAAACCTGGGAAGAGCCATCACCGGCTACTTCCGTGGCAAGCGTACAAATATGAACGTGGTGGCAGCATTTGACGTTGATCCCCAGAAAGTTGACAAGGTGGTGGCGGGTGTGCGTTGCTACAATATTAGCCAGCTGAGGAAGATGAGGGAGGATCTTGATATTATGGTTGCAGTGCTGGCTGTTCCCGCCGACCAGGCGGTAACAACTGCCGCCATGCTTGTAAGCAACGGAATCAGGGGTATCATGAACTTCACCACAGTGCCGCTCAATGTGCCTGACGCCGTTTATCTCGAGGAGTTTGACATGTTAACCTCTATCGAGAAGGTGGCTTACTTCGTCAAGGAAAACCAGCAGCTGGCAGGGCAATGAGAATTTTCAGGAGCTTTCAGGAAGCCTCGGTTATAAATGCGCCTGTCGTTACAACAGGTACCTTCGATGGTGTCCATATCGGGCACCGCACAATCATCAAACGCCTTAAGAAGCTGGCCGCTGAACACGGCGGCGAGAGCGTGCTCATAACTTTTCACCCTCATCCCAGGGTGGTACTCTACCCTGAGACAGCCGGGAAGGGGCTTAAACTCATCTGCTCACAGGAAGAAAAAACTGAACTTTTGCGAAAGGCCGGACTTGACAACGTAATAATCATCGAATTTACACGTGATTTTGCCCGGATAACAAGCGAGGAGTTCGTGCGGGATATTCTCTGCGGCGTGCTTGGCGCCAGGGTGATAGTTGTTGGTCATAATCACCACTTCGGGTTCAATCAGCAGGGTGACTACCGTGCGCTCTGGGAGTGGAGGGAGAAATACGGCTTCGAGGCAGAGGAGATACCTATGCAGGAGGTTCAGAACGAAACAGTCAGCTCCACACGTATCAGGCAGGCCCTGACCGAAGGGTACATTCAGCGGGCCAATGCATACCTTGATCATTTTTACCTGGTCATTGGAACTGCCGTGAAGGATGATCCGGGGCTGGCACCGCAGGTTCCCATGTTACGCATACCGGTGAATGATGTCACTAAGCTTGTTCCTGCCCCCGGTCTCTATGCAGTATCGTGTGCAGCCGAGACCTATTTCTCCAGGGGAATGGTTTATATCCCTGACACCGTCGGGCCGCTTCCTGACCTCTTCCTGCATCTTGAGAATTATGAGAGTGACTTACCCGGGAAAAGACTTACTCTCTTCTTTCATAAAAGGCTGGATGCAAGCCGTATGGCGGCTTATCCGGCAAAAGCCCTTGCTGCCGGAGCTGATGAGATGGGGGAACTTATCTTCTGACATGGCTTAACACCAGACCCCTTTTTTTCGTATCTTTGCGTGTTGATTTCTGGGTGGGGTAGTTATTAAAAATGATGAGTAATGAAATTCAATCCTGAAAAATGCAGTATACCTGACCGCCGGATGGAGCCGTTCATTGACCCGGCTGAACTGTGGTCACATCTCAATAACAGCAAGGCAGATCCGGTTAGGGTGAGGGAGCTTATTGCCAAGTCGCTCTCCAAGGAGAGACTTACCCTGGCCGAGACAGCCGTTCTGATAAACGCCGAAGGAGACCTTATTGAAGAGATCAAGGCCGGAGCCCGCGAACTGAAGAAAAAGGTCTACGGGAACAGGATAGTACTTTTTGCTCCGCTCTATATAGGGAACAAATGCACGAACAACTGCCAGTACTGCGGATTCAGGACATCAAATAAGGAAGCAAAGCGCAAAACCCTCTCTGATGCCGAGATTACTTCTGAGGTTGAGGCGCTTGAGGATAACGGCCAGAAGAGGCTGATACTCGTTTACGGTGAGCATCCGGAGTATGGCCCGGAATATATTGCACACACAGTGCGCCTGGTTTATGGGATCAAGAAGGACCGTGGCGAGATTCGCAGGGTGAACATCAACGCAGCCCCACTTGACATCGACGGATTCCGCACCGTGGGAAGGTCAGGGATAGGCACTTATCAGATATTCCAGGAGACATATGACCCGGAGGCATATAAATGGTATCACCTCGGAGGGAAGAAAAAAGACTACGAATGGCGGCTCACTGCCCTTGACAGGGCACAGGAAGCCGGTATCGATGACGTGGGAATAGGAGCTCTTTTCGGGCTTTATGACTGGCGTTTCGAGGTGCTGGGGCTTGTAAGGCACGCAAACCATCTCGAGGCATGCTATAATGTGGGTCCTCATACAATATCATTTCCCAGGATCAAGGACGCCCTGGAACTGAAACTGAACCCGAAATACTACGTAAATGATTCCGACTTTAAGAAGCTGATAGCCATTCTGCGGCTTGCTGTGCCATATACCGGGCTGATACTCACTGCCCGCGAGGCGCCTGACGTTCGCTCCGAGGCCATGGCTTTCGGTGTCTCACAGATAGATGGCGGCACAAGACTGGAACTGGGAAGCTACTCGGCATCAAAAAATGAGACCCAGAACCTCAACCGTGAGCAGTTCAAGATCAATGACGAGAGATCACTCGCTGATGTCATAGACGAGCTCATTGACAATGACTATATCCCTTCATTCTGCACGGCATGCTACCGTCTCGGCCGCACAGGAGAGCATTTCATGGAGTTCTCGGTGCCCGGATTCATCAAGAGATATTGTACTCCCAATGCCATTCTGACACTATCCGAATATATCGTTGACTATGCTTCACCTGAACTCGCTGATAAGGGTTGGAAGGCCATAGAAAAGAACATGGCAGACCTTGATGAAACAATGAAACAGAGCATCAGGAAGAAAATTGAGCGTATCAGGAACGGGGAGAGGGACCTTTACTACTAAAATATATAATCATGGTCAGAGTATTAGGTATTAAAATCACTGACAGGATCAAAGAGTCAGGACTGGTTCAGAAGGCACTCTCAGAGCACGCTGCCGTTGTCAGCACAAGGCTCGGATTCCACGAACTGAACGATGAGCTTTGCAGTCGCGAGGGATTCATGATTATCCACCTGGCAGGAAATGCCGACGAGTGCGATGATCTGGCTTTGAAACTTAAGGATATTGAAGGGCTTTTTGTCAGGGAGATGGTGTTCTCTCACGGTCTCTCCGATGCCCCGATGGAGTGTGAAGGCACCACTATACTCGGAATCATGGTACCCAGGCGAGATGATCTGGGTCCGGCGGTACAGGCCCTGCTGACTGCTTACGGATGCGTTATCCGCACCAGGCTGGGCGTCAATGAGGTTTATTTCGGCGAGCCAGCCGGTCTTATTATACTGGAACTGGCTGGAGACAGGAGCCAGTATCTCTCCCTTGAACGCTCTCTGCGCGAGATAGATGAGATAGCGATAGGCCGTATCTGCTTCCCTATCTGAGCGTCTGTCCGAAGAAGACAGCGTTGACAAACAGTTTCGAGGTGCCGTACCAGATGGCCCTGAAATTGGTGTCGTCATAAATCGATATAACTCTCCCGGGCCCGGGATGAACCGATACGACCGCACTGCCTGCAATCCGCTGAAGATTCTCTTTCGAGCAGTAACCGCTCAGGAGCGGATCGGCAGTGTATTTCACCGGCGTGTTCCAGCTGCTTCCGGTTACCTTCACAGCCGAGGCATCAGTTTTGAATACCGGCAGATTCGGGCGGGTGTAACCATAACAGAGCGGGTGCGAGCCATCGATAACAGCATTGAAAATCGTACCCGGAACCGTATTTACCGCCCTTTCCATCCCCCTGTCGGCATACCTCACCGGGAGGTTCGGGGGTGCCTCGGGATTTTCGGCGTATGCTACCTGGGCAAAATTGTTTGAAGCAAGCCACCTGTTCCCTCCCCTGTAACCAATCAGGGTTCCGCCTGTCCGATTCCAGTCGCGTATGCGGTCCACTGCCGGGGAGGAGACAGACGGATTTCCGGCTATGATTATAACGTTGTATTTGCTGAGGTTTGCCGAGCCTATTCTTGAAGGCGATACCAGTGTCACCGGCATGCAGTAGCGTGTATCGAGGAGATGCCAGATCTCTCCTGCATCGTCGGAGGGTGTCCCCTCATCTACAACAAGCATCACTGAAGGCCTGGAGAGTACCGTGAAACCACCGCTGCCCAGGTCAATGCCTGATGGAGTGAGTCCGGTGGAGACACCGTACATGGTTATCCCGCATTCCTCCGCCACTTCGAGGAGGGTCTTGATGTTCCCGTTTTCAGAAAACGGCCTTTCACCATGCTGAACCATGATGGTTCCGTAACTGAAGGATTTCTTCTTTCCGTCACTCAGCAATGCTGTGAAGGGTGCCATGGCCACCCGTGTCACAGCACCTGCACTCTGCAGCATGTACAGGGCCTTTGGGGCATAGGTGTCATGCCACTCGAAGAGCCATGCATAGTCTTTTTCTGTACCGTACACGGTCCCTTCAGGAAATGGCGCTGCCTTGACCTGTTCCCCTTTGATGCCTGCCGCCTCAGCGTTGACGAGGGGGGTATAGCTCAGGTTGAAAGCCATGGGCATAACCCAGGTGGAGATATCGTAGAAGACAGTGTCTGAAAATGTCTTTGCTGATTCAAACAGTGCCCTTACAAATCGGTACTCCTTTTGCCGGGCGGGCACAAAGTAACTGTCTTCAGGGGTGTAGGTGACTCCGTTTTTGTCAAGTGTGCGGCCGCACCTGTAAACCTCAATTTTATGCCTGAGCAGGTTCTCGATGAAACGTGCACAGCCCCCCCGGTCGGCACCGGAACTGAACAGATATCCCCTTACCGGGGCAGCATCCGCTTCCTTCAGCGCTGAGAGATAAAAACTGCGCTGCATCTCGAGCAGCCTTACCCTCATTTTCATACCTGCCTCTATTGTTGAAAGCGAGACCGTGAACTGGTTTCGTATGGCAAATGGAAAGGAGAGCAGTCCTCCGGGTACTTCGCGAAGGTGGCCTTTTGTGCCGGCCTGTTCGAACAATATACCTATTGATCCGTGTGCATCAGGGTAGGAAGAGCCTTTGCCAAGGTAAAAGTCGTCAAAGCTCTCCTCTGTGTAATACAGGCTTCCGATGGAATCAAGATATTTTGCATGATAACTGCCTATCTCAGCCGTGAGAGCCTGGTTGTCAGGAGGGACCACCGGATTATTGCGCGACTGAACGCCGGGCTGGAAGAAGAATGTGGAGTTGGCGCCCATCTCGTGATGGTCAGTGTTGATGTTGGGCATCCAGCGGTAGAATGCCTCCACGCGTCCGACGCTTTCGGGGTGCTGGAGCATCAGGTAATCACGGTTAAGGTCAAACCAGTAGTGGTTGGTGCGCCCCCCGGGCCATGCCTCGTTGAACTCACGGCCTGAAGGATCGGTTGCGAGAGTCATGCCACGGTGCATGTTTACCCATGTTGAGTGACGCTGCAGGCCGTCAGGATTGAGCGCAGGGTCAATCAGGATTACGCATCGGTCCAGAATTTCGTCAATCTGTGTACTGCGGCCGGCAACGAGGTAATATGCAGTAAGAACGGAGGCGTTCGGGGCACTTGACTCGTTGCCATGTACCCCGTATCCAAGCTTTATTATCAGCGGCATATCTTCGGTGCTCACACTATTTGACACTGCCGGATCTGAAAGCCTGAGGTGCTCGAGCCTGATCTCTTCGAGACGTGCCATGTTCTTTTCAGACGTAATAATCAGTTGACCCAATACCCTCCCTTCCCAGCTTTTGCCGTAATCCTCCCACCTGGCCCTGCCGGAGAGACCGTCAAGAAGCTTCATGTAGCCTATCAGTCTGTCATGGGTGATGTGCCATTCTCCAACCTCATAACCTAAGGATCCGGGCGCAGGGATGTTGCTGTCAAACGCAACACCTGCCGGCATATAGTATTCGAGTGTTGGCCGGTTCTGGCTGAAACTGATCAGTGTCACAAAGAGGACCACCGATGAAATAAATGTTTTTTTCATCATGTCAGGTTTGGGTAGTGTCAGCAATTTCGGAAAAAAGAGGATTGGTTGTTACAGCCGGAGTTTGTTGTGCAGCATAATCATTTTAATGTCATCCTCCCGGTCTGATCCGGTTGCTGCTGCCTGATCTGATCCTGCAACGCTTTTACATCCGTTTGATGCGTCTGCCGAAGTGGGGTGTGTCTCCCCATTTTCCCAGCCCCAGAGTGATCCCGGGTATCATATCCAGATTAAGACCGCTCAGGTTTGATTCATTCACTTCCCGGTATCCTGGTTTGCCCTCATAAATCTGGTAACCTGCCCTGTACCTGGCAGGAGTCAGGTTGGGCATCACCACATTGGCACCGCAGGAAATAGCCTTTTCCCGGCCTGCAGGATCAATTGTCTGCATGGCTGTCGAGGCTACGATGTTGATATCCTTCATGATGACCCTTACTATGGCTATCATCCTGAGGGTGAGGTTGAACCGTTCTTTCAGGAAGAGATTATCCGTTCCCCTTTCCCCCAGCGGGGTGTCAGAATGCTCGATGAACGGTCCCATTCCGCACATGTCGACGTCAAAATCACGCATGAATAGTATATCATCAGCCAGGTCGCCCATAGTCTGGTTAGGCAGACCCACCATGACACCGGTCCCTGTCTGGTAGCCAGTCTCCTGTATTGTTTTCAGGCACTCCAGTCTCCTTTGGTACCTGTGCATGTCATCGTCAGGATGCACCCTCCTGTAAAGGGCTTCGCTCGATGCTTCTATCCTAAGCAGATATCGGTGCGCTCCGGCGTCAAACCACCGCTGATAGGTTTCTCTGCTCTGTTCTCCCAGTGAGAGGGTGATACCAAGTTTGCCATCGGTCATCTGCCGTATGGTTCTGACAAGCTCTTCAATTGTATCGACAAAGACCTTTGAGGAGTTCTCTCCCGACTGGATGGCAATTGAACCGAAATTGAGATTGTATGCAGTCATTGCTGCCTCCAGCACTTCATCACGTGTAAGGGTGTACCTGTCTATCTTGGAATTATCACGCCTGACACCGCAATAGAGGCAGTTCTTTCCGCAGATGTTCGAGTATTCGATGAGCCCGCGCAGGTATACATGGTTGCCCACATACCGGTCCCTGACGGCAGCAGCCCGGCGATAGAGCAGGGGAGCCTCATCCTCGCTGCATTGAAGCAGTGCCAGGATGTCATCCCTGTCATTTAATTTCTTTTCAAGAAGTGAGGCTATGCCTGAACTCATTGCTGTTGTGAATCACTTAACATTAACAAACCGGATGATGATAAGTTCAGGACAGGAAGCAATCAGATCAGAAACCTCTGCCTAACATCTGCCAGAGTTCCCTTTTTAGTTCCTGCCACCTGTTCATGGCGCCATGTGCGAAAGCATTGGAGTATTCAGTCACGGCTTTTCTGGCTTCTTCGTTTTTACCCTCTTTAACCATAATCTTCACTCTCTCCTCCAGTGAGGGCAGTTCTGCAAGTGCCTTATGTTCCATTTCAGCCACGGCCGGCTCAATCAGTTTACGGCCACGCTCCCAGTTCACTGCCGACAGCCTGTTGGCTTCGCGAAAGGCCCAGATGGCGGCGTCTTCGCGGTAGCGGTGCTGCCCGCAAATACGGAAGCTCTGCGGTAATGCCATAGTGCCTGAAAAGACGGGGATGCGCGGGCTCTGTGCGGGGTTATCAAACGAGAACCATGCCACTGCACCAACCTCATCAGGGAGCCATGAGCGGCACTGAATAACATGCGAGTAGGAGCAGCCTGCGATTGCAATGGTGCGCTGTCTCTCAAGGGTCTGAGGCCTGAGCTCGTTGATCAGGGTACGGATGTCATTGTTCATCCAGTTGTTGACAGCTGGCGATTTTACAGTTTCGGTAACCTCGTTGCCATCTTTATCCCTTCTCCTGACAGTAACCATCAGGTTCTTCGTCATATCATACGGCGTTCCTTCGTAAGTCTCGCGGAAAAGGGCCATCACGTCACTGACAGAGAGCTTCCTGTTTGGAAGAACCGAGAAAGGCAGTTCCTCCATTTCCATCGTCAGTTTAAGTTCAGGAGCGAGAGTGCTCAGAACGAAGAACTCCCGTATGGCGAATGGTTTGCCTGTGCCTATCACCTTATAGAACTTGAACGGCTCCTTTCCGTCCCAGTAACCCAGATCCCTTGCCTTCTTCCGCAATTCGGTGGATGTCATGAAGTGATCAGGGTCCTTGAAATTCACATCCGAAATTCTCGGGATGTTCGCTGCAATACCGACGTGATCATCCGGTATCCTTTGTGCTACCCACAGTGATGATGGTTTTCCGGGACCAGAGCCGGCTATCTCGAGCTGCCATACCTCCTTCGGGTCTGCTATCGTGATGCACTCAGCCATATCACCGTAACCGTACTGCTCTGCCAGCGAACCGATGAGGGTTATGGCCTGGCGTGCCGTTGTGCAGCGCTGCAGCGCGATCCTTTCAAGCTCCTCTATCAGGAAAAGTCCGTCCTGGTTGATCAGCTCCCTCTTACCGTAGATGGTTGTTTCTCCTATGGCGAGCTGCTTCTCGTTGAGACAGGGGTATGCTGTATTGAGGTATGCGTATGTTGATTTCACCTCGGGGATCTCGCCTTTGCGCGCAACATTGGTCATATCCCATGCCTCCTCTGTCTGCATGGTGCCCCAGTATACAGGATGAACTGTATCCCTTTCGAAAGTCATTCCCGGAACCACTTCAAGCCATGTGCGGTATCTACCGTCGCAGGTGTGCGAGGTCATAACCGAACCGTCTGACGAGGCCAGCCTGCCTACCATTATGCTGGTGCAGTTTTCAGCGTAGCCGGGTCCGTCGGGATCAATTTCCTTTTCAGGCTGGGAATAAACGGTCAGCGACAGGTTCAGTAATGTGAGAATCAGAACTGCCGATAAGAAGCGGAAGAAAGGTTTCATTATCAGAGGTTGTTTAGGTTCAATAATAATTATCAATCAGGCAAGCTGTGCTATACCGTCATGACACAAAAATAGTCGGGCTGACGAAATAACCCGTCATAAATATAATATTCTGCAACATACATTCAACCAGAACTGATTTATTCAACATGTATAACTTATCATTTGGTAAGTTTTAAAATGTTTTTACCTTGCCTTCAACTCAGACCCCGGTTATGATCAATGCTAAATTATTGAATCCTAAAAGTATAGTCGTTGTTGGCGGTTCAGATGACGTCACCAAGGCTGGCGGCAAGGTGCTAAAGAATTTGCTGAGCGGTGGCTTTGGCGGAGAAATTTTTGTTGTTAATCCTAAAGCGCCTGTTGTTCAGGGACTCAAAACCTATTCCGACGTGTCACTCCTTCCACGCACAGACCTGGCTGTAATTGCCGTTGCTGCCCGTTACTGCCCCGGAGTTGTCAGGACGCTTGCGACTGAGAAGGGTACAGGCGGATTCATTATTCTTTCTGCGGGGTTCAGTGAGGAGAACGATGAGGGAGCTGCACTTGAAAAGGAGATTGTTGAAATCATTAACAGTACCGGAGGCACGCTCATCGGCCCAAATTGCATCGGGTTTCTCAACAATAACTACCATGGTGTTTTTACCGAACCGATCCCCAGGCTTTCCCGGCAGGGTATTGATTTCATTTCCGGCTCAGGAGCAACTGCGGTGTTCATCCTAGAGACCGCAATTACCGGCGGACTTCCGTTTTCCAGCGTATGGTCGGTAGGCAACAGCGCACAGACCGGTGTGGAGGATGTGCTTGAGCACCTTGATCTTACCTTCGATGCCCTGACCAGCTCACGGATAAAGCTTCTTTATATCGAGAATATTGCCGACCCAAAACGGTTCGTCAGGCACTCATCGTCACTTATCAGGAAGGGTTGCAGAATTGCTGCGATTAAAGCAGGCTCGTCAGAGGCAGGATCCAGGGCTGCATCATCTCATACAGGAGCGATGGCATCTCCGGATACGGCAGTTGATGCTCTCCTGAGAAAGGCCGGTATCGTAAGGTGCTACAGCCGTACGGACCTGGCTACCGTGGCTGCGCTGTTCACCTATAAACCACTGAAGGGCAAGCGTATAGCTATAGTAACGCATGCGGGCGGACCTGCCGTTATGTTGACAGATGCTCTCAGCGAGGGCGGAATGGAAATCCCGCGTCTGTCAGGACCGGCAGCAGAACGCCTTCTTGACAAACTCTTCGCGGGCTCATCGGTGGCAAATCCGATCGATTTTCTGGCCACAGGCACTGCGGAACAGCTCGGTCATATAATTGATGCCTGTGAGAATGATTTTGACGAAGTGGATGCAATTGCGGTCATCTTCGGAAGCCCTGGATTATTTCCTGTGGATGACGTTTATAACCTGATTCACGAGAAGATACGCAGCTGCAAAAAACCGGTTTACCCGGTAATGCCGTCAGTAATCAACGTAAAGAGGGAGATAGCTGATTTCATTGCAAGGGGTAATGCAATCTTCACTGACGAGGTTCTCTTTGGAAGGGCTCTGGGTAGGATCAATGCAACACCTGCACCGGCAGTGCCTGAGAATATTGATGGTGCAGGTGGTGATGATCTGAATGGCATGTCATCACGAACCGACCTGAGATTGATCAGGGAGGTAATCGATGGCGCCGGTGAGGGATACCTGCCACCGGAGAAAGTGAGTCTCCTGTTAAGAGCTGCCGGAATTGAAACTGTGCCAGAGAGTGTCGTCACCTCTGTAGAAGATGCGGTCATGGATGCCACAAAGATGGGTTACCCGGTTGTGATGAAGGTTGTTGGTCCGGTTCACAAATCTGATATCGGAGGGGTGGCACTGAACATAAGCAGCGAGGAGAGGGTCAGGGAAGAATATGACAGAATGATAGCACTCCCGGAGGTGACAGGTATCCTTATACAGAAGATGCTAGCAGGGCGTGAATTATTCTGCGGCGCCACCCGCGAGGGCCGCTTCGGTCATCTGGTGATGGCCGGAATGGGAGGGATCTTTATCGAGGTCTTCAGGGATGTTGCAACTGCGCTTGTGCCTGTATCAGAGACGGAGGCCAGGTCAATGATACGGGCGCTAAAATCCTATAAAATCATAAAGGGCACACGCGGTTCCGCCGGCGTCAGTGAGGAGGCATTTGTCAGGGTGATCACCGCCCTCTCGGATCTCCTTGTCGCGGCACCCGAGATTGCTGAGATGGATATTAATCCGCTGCTGGGAACGCCCGATAATATAGTAGCCGTGGATGCACGCACTCGTATTCAGGCGTCAGGCAGTAGGCAATAGGCAGTAGTGAAGGTCTGAAGGTCTGAAGGTCTGAAGGTCGTGCAGTCCCGGAAATTATCAGTTTGAAATCCCAACGCTCATTTCTCAAATCGCACATCACAGCTCCCAATTCTCAAATCGCAATTCTCAAATCCCAAATCCCAAATCCCAAATCCGAACTCGCAAATCGTAACTCCCAATGAAGCGTTCTGATATAATTTTCATAATCATCTTTGTCGGAATATTTGTTCCGTTTTTTCTATCTGAGAAACTGTATGATTTTTTTGTCTGGTTCAGCACTGACTGGGCGTTTACGGCAAGTTTCATAAAGTTTGCCATTCTTGCCACAATGGGTGAGATGCTTGGAAGCAGAATCAGGTCGGGTATCTATCTGCCGGAAGGTTTTGCACTATTGTACCGGGCAGTAGTCTGGGGATTTCTCGGTATGACGGTCAAGGCGGCCTTTATGATCTTTGGCGGCGGCACACCCTTGATAATGCAACACCTGGGGATGGGAGACGCGGCAGCTGTCATGGCCGGGCCAATTACAGGTGCCAGGGTTTTACTGGCCTTTGCAATCAGCACATTCCTGAATGTATTTTACGCTCCCGTCCTTATGGTGACTCACCGGGTGAGCGACCTCCACATAGCCGCTGCGGCAGGTGACCGCCGCAAACTTCTGACCGTGCCTGATGTGAGGAAACTGCTGGCGTCGATCGAGTGGAACAGCATGTGGGGCATAGTGCTGAAGAAAAGCATCCCTCTCTTCTGGATCCCGGCCCAGACGGTCAACTTCCTCCTTCCGGAAGAATTCAGAATGCTCATTGCAGCCCTCTACAGCACCGTGCTCGGGGTGATACTGGCACTGGCGGCCGGGAAAAATAGTCTGAAGGTCTGATGTATGAAGGTCTGAAAGTCTGAAAGTCTGAAGGTCTGAAAGTCTGATGTCGTAGGTTTGTGTCTTGCTGTCTTGCAGTCTTGCAATCACCGGATAAACTGAATGACCGCAGAATCACCGGACTGCATGACCGCATGACCGCATGACCGCATGACCGCAGGACC
>CAZOHL010000046.1:0-18777 GCA_964579645.1 uncultured Rikenella sp.
TGAATTCTGAGCTTCAGAACATCGCCATTGGCGTGGATATTGGCGGCAGTCACATTACTGCCGTCGCCGTTGACATGAATGCCCACCGCATCATAAACGGTTCGAGGGCTGAGAGCCCGGTTGACAATAAGGCGGAAGCCGATGCGATACTGACAGTCTGGACCGATACCCTGAAACAGGTGATGAAGGGTATTCAGCTATTCAATCTGCGCGGGATCGGTTTCGCTATGCCGGGCCCCTTCGACTATGTCAGGGGTATTTGCCTGATAAGGGGTGTGCCCAAATACGAAAAGCTCTACGGGGTCAATGTCGGCAAAGCTGTCGGATCAAGACTCGGACTGCCATGCGACTGCCGGGTGAGGTTCATGAATGATGCTAGCTCATTTGCGGTCGGGGAGGCCTGGGCAGGAAAAGCTTCGGGTTTCCGCAGAATGATGGCCATCACTCTCGGTACCGGATTCGGCTCAGCTTTCCTGGAGGACAGGATACCTGTGGTGGAGGGAGACAGGGTGCCGAAAATGGGTTGCGTCTACCACCTCCCTGTCGACAACGGAATTGCTGACGACTACTTCTCGACCCGCTGGTTCACCTCCCGCTACCGTGAGGTGACCGGACGCGAGGCAACAGGGGTAAGAGAGATAGCAATGATGGCCGGAAGAGCCCCGGAGGTGCTGGATATCTTCAGGGAATTCGGGACAGGGCTGGGTGGCTTCCTTGCACAATGGCTCAGAAAATTCGATGCTGAAATAATTGTCATCGGAGGGAATATTTCACACGCCTTCAATCTCTTCGGACCTTCCATGAAAGAAGCTCTCATGAAAGAGGGATGTGACACCGAGATTGCAATCTCGGAGTTGAAGGAAGATGCAGCCCTTCTGGGAAGCGCATATCTTCTTGACGATGATTTCTGGAAGTCAGTGCAGCCTGCACTGCCCTTAATGTAAGACTGAACAACCTGAACAATATGAATGAGAAAAAAATCGAGATGAGACTGGTGGTGCCGGTACTCCTCTCCTTCTTTGTTATGAGCTTTGTCGACCTGGTGGGTATTGGCAAGGACCGTGTAGCAGGCGATCTTGAACTCAGTGATTTCATCCTTGGACTGATTCCCTTCGCGGCTTTCATCTGGTTCTTCATACTCTCCGTTCCCGTTGGAATCATCCAGGCCCGGGTAGGAAAGAAGAGGATGCTTAATGCAGGGATGATAATAACCGGAATAGGTCTGTTTATTCCATATTTCTTCTACAACTTCGTGACTGTCATCGCAGGCTTCGCCCTGCTGGGCATAGGCAACACAATTGTTCAGGTCTCGGCCAATCCGCTCCTCGTTGATGTGGTGCCGGGGCGGAGGGCCTCAAGCTTCCTCAGCTTCTCTCAGTTCATCAAAGCCATCGGCTCGATGCTGGCTGCACCCCTGGCTGCTCTCTTCGCCAGCAAACTGGGCGACTGGAAACTGCTATTCCTGGTTTATGGCATCATCTCATTCCTCAGCGTTCTGTGGCTTGGAACGGTGAAGATTGAAGAGACAGCCCCGTCAGGAGCCAGGGCGTCGATGGCATCAGCCTTCAGGCTGCTCGGAAACTCATATATACTGATGATGGTGCTTTCGATCTTCCTCGTTGTAGGAATAGATGTAGGATTCAACTACTTCTCCGGCAAATTCCTTACAGCAAGGTTCGGATTTGAAGAGGTGACTGCCCAGTCGGGCCGCAGCATTTACTTCTTCGGGCGTATGCTCGGCACTTTTGCAGGTGCCCTTATCCTTACGAGACTTTCTTCTGCAAAAGGACTTCTGTACAGCGCCATACTGTCAATCATCACCATCCTGCTCATAATGACAGTGCCTGCTTCAAAGGCTGCCGCCTGGATACTTGTCTTCCTGATCGGGCTGGGTGTGGCGAATATCTTCCCGCTTGTGTTTTCACTCACAGTTCAGAAGTACCCTGACAGGAGCAACGAAATATCAGGACTGATGATGATGGCCATCTCGGGCGGGGCTCTCATACCGCCGCTGATGGGACTGGTGAGCGACTCCTTAGGCGTGGTGCCGGGCATGGGCATACTGCTGCTCTGTGCCGCTTACCTGCTGATTGTGGCCTGGATAATCATCAGGAAAAAAATGGCCGCCATCTGATGACCTGGCCTGAAAAGAGCCTGTCTTTGCTGAGATAACCTTCATTAATCATCATAGTTATGAAGTACATTATCCCCGTCACAATCATCCTCTTGCTCTGTTCGTGTGTCAGGCAGGAACCCGTGAGACCCAACATCGTTTACATCATGACCGATGATCACGGTTACCAGGCTGTGAGCGCATACGGAAGCGGACTTAACAAAACACCAAACCTTGACCGGATTGCTGACGAGGGGATCATCTTCCGCAACAGTTTCGTGTGCAACTCAATCTGTGCACCCAGCAGGGCTGCACTGCTGACAGGCAAACACAGCCATGCCAATGGCCATATTGACAACAGGGTCAGGTTTGACAGCTCACAGGTGACATTCCCTAAACTGCTTCAGCAGGCTGGATACCAGACTGCCATCATTGGCAAGTGGCACCTCAAAAGCGAACCGACAGGTTTCGACTACTGGAGTATATTGCCGGGGCAGGGAAGCTATTACAACCCTGACTTCATTGAGATGGGTCGCAACTACCGCCAGACAGGTTATGCAACCACAATCATCACCGACAAAGCCATAGAGTGGCTTCAGCAAAGAGACACAGCAAGACCCTTCTGCCTGCTTGTGCATCACAAGGCACCGCACCGTAACTGGATGCCCGATACAATGGACCTCGATCTGTATGACGGTACCGTGTTCCCTGCACCTGCCAATTTCTTTGACACATATGAAGGAAGACAGGCCGCTGCCCTCCAGGAGATGGGCATCAGTAAGGATATGCGCATGTCATATGACCTTAAGATCACCGGCGCTGACGGCGACTCTCTCTCACAGTCAGAAAAAGATTATATCTGGTATCTTGACCACCGGATGACTCCTGAACAGAGAACTGCCTGGCTTCGGGAGTATGACAGCATCAGCAGGGATTTCCTTGCCGGAAGGCCTGAAGGAGACTCCCTGGCATTATACAAGCTGAACAGGTATCTGACTGACTACCTGCGCACAATCGCGTCGGTTGACCGAAATACCGGAAGGCTGCTTGACTATCTCGAATCAGCCGGGTTGCTTGAAAACACACTTGTAGTTTATACTTCTGACCAGGGTTTTTACCTTGGTGAGCACGGCTGGTTTGACAAGCGTTTCATGTATGAGGAATCGTTCCGCACACCGCTCATGATGAGACTTCCTTCCTCACTGTCAGCCCATGGCGATATAAACGAAATGGTACAGAACATTGACTTCGCTCCGACATTCCTGGAGCTGGCAGGAGTGACCCCTCCCCCTGAGATGCAGGGAGTGTCTCTGGTTCCCCTTCTTTCCGGCAAAAAACACGGGAAATGGCGTGATGCACTTTATTACCATTACTACGAATATCCTGCCGAGCATGCTGTCAGGAGACATTACGGAGTTCGTACCGACAGGTACAAGCTGATCCATTTCTATAATGACATAGATACCTGGGAGCTGTATGACCTTGTTGCTGATCCCCATGAAATGAATAACCTGATTGACGATCCATCTTATGATAAAGTGGAAAGACACCTCAGAAAAAGGCTGGAAGCACTCAGGAAAGAATATAATGTCACTGAAGAATAATTAAAAAAGAATACAATGTCAGGAAATCGATTCAAAAGAAGAGAATTCATAAGGAGAGGGGCATTGGCGGGAGCTGCTCTGACGATAGTTCCACGGCACGTCCTTGGCGGCAGCGGTTATATTGCGCCAAGTGATCAGCTTACCAAGGGGATAGTTGGCGTTGGAGGAATGGGAATTGGTCATTTCAGCTATGAGAACACCCGTTTGCTGGCTGTTTGCGACGTTGACTCAGGTCACCTTAAAAGGGCCATTGACAAGGCCGGCAAGGGGGTGAAGGGTTTTCACGACTTCCGTGAGCTGATTGCCAGGCCTGAAATTGACATTGTGCATATTGCAACACCTCCTCACTGGCATGGTATCATAGCCAGAATGGCCGCCGAAGCGGGTAAGGACATCTGGTGCGAGAAACCCATGACCCGGACAATAGGTGAAGGGAAGAAACTGGTTGAGGCAGTCAGGGCAAACGGCAGGATGTTCAGGCTGAATACATGGTTCCGGTTCAGCGGTCAGTTTTACGGACTGGGAACCACAGTCATGCCCCTGAAAAAAATCGTCAGCAGCGGCATTCTGGGATGGCCGCTTAAGGTAACAATCAGCGGTATTACCGGTTACGACTGGAAGTTCTACTGGAGCGGCAGGACCGATCTGCTGCCTGAGCCTGTTCCCTCAGAACTCGATTATGACATGTGGCTCGGTCCGGCACCTTTCAGGCCCTACAACCAGCTCAGGGTTCACGAAAACTTTCGCGGATACTGGGATTATGACGGCGGAGGCCTTGGTGACATGGGCCAGCACTACATAGACCCTGTCCAGTACCTGCTCGAAAAGGATCATACAAGCCCCGTCTCAGTGGAAATTGATGCACCCCAGCAGCATTATGATGCAGTGGGGTCATGGCGCAGGATTACCTATACTTATGAAGATGGCTGCCAGATAATTCTTGATGGTGAGAACCGCGATAAGGATGCAGCATATATCGAGGGGCCGCTTGGCAGAATCTACAAAGGCTTCGTCTCTGATATCCCCAACCTGGCGGAACTTGTCAGGGATCTTCCCGATCCTGCACCGCGGATTACAAGCTTCACTGAGTCAGTGAAAACGAGGAGACCTTTCGCCCTGAATGAGGAGAACGGTCACAGGTCATGCACTATAGTGAATATGGGTGTGGTGGCGTTGCGCCTTGGCAGGAACCTCAGGTTTGACCCTGTAAGGCAGCAATTCATTGATGACGAGGCGGCAAATGCCCTCATTGATCAGCCAATGAGAGGCGAATGGCATATGTAAACAATTTGAAAAACATATCATGAACAGAATCAGAAATCTATTGATCCTCACGGCTCTGGTGCTCATCAGTGCATCTGCCGCTGCCCAGGATGTAAGAACTTTGGAAACGAAAGTTGCCGATCTGCTGGCAAGAATGCCGGCTGACAACCTGGAATTGGCCTCACGGCTAATGGAGGATATGTATGCTCTGGGTGATGAAGGCAGGGCGATGATCTGTGAACAGGTTGTACCAGCCGGAAAGGGCGATGACCTGCGTGCCCGCTATGCAATTTCATCATTCACTGCACACCTGTCAAAGGATAGTGAAAACACCAGGAAGGGTGCATGGGAGAGTCAGTGCATTCGGTTTATGAAGAGGGCCACTGACCGGGAGGTGAGGTCTTTCTTCATGAGACAGCTTAACCTGGCAGGCTCTGACATCGCTGTCGGTGCCCTTGCCGATTATGTCAGCTCCCCGGAGATGTGTGATGACGCTGTCATCGTGCTTCAGTCGATTGGCAGCGATGCTGCATCTGCGCTTCTCTATTCATCGCTCAGCGAAGGTGAGTGCCCTTGTGCAGCTCAGGTGATGGTGGCACTTGCAGAAATGAACCCGGGCTCTGAAACAGACATATATCTGAAGAGATACATGGGAGGCAATGACGCAGAAAAAGCAGCTGCCCTCTTTGCAATTGCCTCCACAGGCGCTCCGGAAGCTTACGGCATACTTGCCGATGCAGCTGCGGCTTCCTCATTCCGCCGTGACCCGACGGGTGCTGTGCAGGCGTTGCTGCTATATGCCAAAAAGATAGGAAGCGCCGGTGACGTTAAGAAAATGGAACGCATCACAAACCTGGTCATTGAAGCCAGCAAGACGCCGGAAACAGCCCCTCAGAGGCTGGCCGCAATGAGTATTCTCACCGAAGTGAAGGGTATCGATGCCCTTGGAATGCTCCTTGAGGCTGCTGATGATCCAGACGTGGCTATAAGGGGTGGTGCCCTTCGACTGGCAGCAGGTATTCCGGGAAGTGATGTGACGAAAAAATGGATCAACAGGTTTGCCAGGGTATCCGAGGCTGCGAAACCTGAAATACTGTATATGCTCGGGGAGAGAGGTGATGAACTGGCAGTACCGCTGATGATGAAAGCGCTTGAAGATCCGTCGCAGGAGGTGGCGGCAGGCGCATTATCAGCCCTTGCACGACTTCAGGGGAACAGGGCTGTCGATCCTCTCATTTCATGGATCCTGAAATATGAAAGCGAGGAGGGTCACCGTGCTGCCGCAACAGCCCTCACAACAATACTTGACAGTACGGGAATGAAGAAGATAGCTGCTTCACTGCCCGCTTCAAAGGGTAACGCTACAGTAACCCTCATCAGGCTGCTCGCCTGGTCAGGCGAGAAAAGCTTCTTCAGGAATGTAATGCCGTTGACTGACTCGGATGATATCGCTATCAGGGCAGCGGCAATAACGGCATTGCCGGCACTGGCTTCCTATAATGACCAGCAGGAGATAATTGACCGCCTTGAGGCAACATCAGAAAGGGCGGAAGTGACAGAACTGCAGCGGGCACTGCTTAATGCCGCAATGCAGGGTGACACCCCTGAATCACGGTCTGCTGTCATCCTTAAGGCGCTTGACAGCAGCCGTGACAGGCTGAAGCTCATTCCCCTCCTGGCAGGAACCGGAGGTGATGAGGCACTGAAAACGGTGGCTGCTGAATTTGAGAACGGCGATGCAATTACCCGCGATGTATGTTTCGACGCCCTCTCACACTGGACTGACCACTCTGCATCAAAAGCACTGCTCAATATCACGGCTTCAGGTAATAAGACGTTTGGCAGGCCGGCATTTGACGCTTATATGCGTATGATTGCGGCAGCTCCTCTTACCCGGGAACGCAAGTTGCTGATGATAAAAGATATAGCTCCCTTTGCCGCCGCTCCTGACGCCAGGGCCGGTATGGTCGCATTCGCAGCCTCACTGGCTGTCAGGCAGGCTGAGTTCTTTGTCGCTCCCTACCTGTCCGATCCGGATGAGGAGGTCAGAAATGCAGCCCTGGAAGCTCTTGAATCACTCAAATTGCCTGAAGATGAAATATTTGAACGGATTTTCAACGGCCGTGACCTCACCGGATGGCAGGGCCTTGTAGGTAACCCTCTGACAAGGGCTAAAATGAAGCCGAAGGAACTGGCAGCAAAACAGAAGGAAGCTGACCTTAGAATGCTCGAAAACTGGAGCGTCAGGGATGGAATGATCTGGTTCAGCGGAAAGGGCGACAACCTGTGCAGCGTGAAGGAATATGGAGATTTTGAAATGTATGTCGACTGGCGGATCACAAAAGAAGGTGACAGCGGTATTTACCTGCGTGGTTCGCCCCAGGTGCAGATCTGGGATACTTCCCGGACAGATGACGGAGCGCAGGTGGGATCCGGAGGACTTTACAACAATCAGAAGAATCAGTCGACTCCTCTGAAAGTGGCTGACAATCAGGTGGGCGAATGGAACAACTTCCGCATTCTGATGAAGGGTGAGCATGTCTCTGTATGGCTCAACGGTGAGCTTGTTGTCGATAATGTAATCATGGAAAACTACTGGGACCGGTCGATTCCGATCTTCAGGAAGGGCCCCATAGAGCTCCAGGCACACGGAACCGACCTCGCTTTCAGGGATATTTTCGTAAGGGAGATAAAGCCCTCCGAATATAATCTCACTGACAAGGAGAAGGAGGCAGGATTCGTTGCTCTGTTCAACGGCAGGGATCTGGAAGGATGGATTGGCAATAAGGTATCTTACTCGGTTGAAGACGGCATGATTGTAATCAAGCCGGGAAATGACAGCGGTGGCAATCTTTACACTGAAAAGGAGTATTCTGATTTTGTATTCCGTTTCGAATTTCAGCTCACTTCCGGAGCCAATAATGGTCTTGGAATCCGCACTCCTGCAGAAGGTGACGCTGCCTACGTGGGTATGGAGCTGCAGATACTCGATAATACTGCGTCCATTTATGCTGATCTCGCACCATACCAGTATCACGGTTCTGTATATGGCGTCATCCCGGCACGGAGGGGGTTCCTTAGGCCTGTAGGCGAATGGAATTACCAGGAGGTGACTGTAAAAGGCACGAAGGTGAAGGTGATTCTTAACGGAACTGTGATAGTTGACGGTGATATAGCAGGGGCCATCGCCAATGGCACAATGGATGGCAAGGAACATCCGGGGCTGGTGAACAGAAGCGGGCATATCGGCTTCCTGGGTCATGGCTCGGTTGTAAAATTCAGGAATATCCGGATTTTGGAACTCTGATTTTTTTTAGTCGTACCGTATTGGTGGATTATCAACGATTTATCAACAAATGTCAAATTGCAGGCTGCCAGATTTTGAATGCAGCATAAAAAGAGGCATTTTTGACCGCTCTGTGCAAGTAATGATACTTTGCTGCGTTATCAATAAGACAGCAGGGGCGGAGAACTGAATATACTATGAGAATACTTATCTGTGAAGATAACCTGATGGTTTCAAGGGCAATGTCCGTTGTCATTGAAAAGGAAGGATATGATCCGGTTACAGTCAGTGATGGCAACAGGGCCATTGAAGCCCTGCAAAAGGCTGACTTTGACCTGGCCATAGTTGATATACACATGCCTTATCACAGCGGTCTTGAGGTGATAAGGTTCCTTCGTACTGAGCTGAAGAAGCAGACGCCGGTACTTATAGTATCCGCTTTCAGTGATCCTCAGATCCGTCGCCAGGCCGGCGAGATGAAGGTGAGCGGTTATCTCACAAAACCTTTTGATCCGGATGACCTCCTGAGGAAGATCAGGGCAGCCGTTGCAGTTGTTTAGAATATGGGGCACAAAAGACATACAGGAGTTTTCTTAATTCTGGTCATGCTGTCAGTGACAACCGTCATGCTGCATTCGCAAACGGTTACCAATCCGGAAGAGGAGTATTCAAGGATACGCACAATTGCATCTGACGGCAAATATGCGGAGGCCGAATCCGCTGCCCGGCTCCTTGTCAGACAATTTCCCGGGTATGGTGATGCCCGTGTTCTCCTGGGCCGGGTAATTGCCTGGCAGGGACGTTATGACGAAGCTGCCGCCGTGATTGATACCCTTCTTTCAAATGAACCGGACAACAGCGATGCCCTTTCAGTCCTGGCAGACATACGCAGATGGTCACGCGACAGGTCACAGCAGTTTACAGCCCCTACTGACATCAGGGTAAATTATCAGTTCGATACCTACAATGAGCCATATGAACGTTTCTGGCAGGTTTTCACCCTCGGAGCCGGTCATCGCTTCTCATGGGGCACCGCCGTTGCCGGTGTAAATTACGGACATATTAATACCGGAGCTCCTTCAGGCACTTCCGATGGCGACTTTCAGTTCGCTGCAGAAGCGTGGCCTGAGCTGACCAGGAAAAACTATGCCTATGTTGCATATGCATACAGTGACGGTCCCTGGTTTCCACGTCACAGGGCAGCACTCGAACTCTGGCAGACACTTCCGGCAGGTCTTGCTGTCTCCGCGGGTGTCAACTTTTACTACTTTGACAACAGCATCTTTCTCGGGACAGTCTCCCTTGAAAAATACCTTGCAAAATACTGGTTCTCCGGCAGAGCCTATTTCCACTTCAAGGATATAGGAGTCACAACCTCATTCTTCATAAATGCCAGGAGGTACCTGGGCACAGCTGATTACGTTCAGCTTACTCTGGGTACCGGAACGGCCCCGGACGAACCATACGACATCATTACTGACCTCGAACGGCAGAAGGCATCGTCAGTCAGACTGACATGGTTCAACCAGATCAATCCCTGGTGGTCGTTCAGGATAGGTGCAGGGTACTCTTACGAAAAGTATAACGCAACCTCAAGCCGGAACAGGTTTGAGGGTAACATTGGCATTATAAGAGGGATAGGGCGGGCGAAATGAAAAAGACACTGACAATAGTGGTTGCCTTTGTCGTTACCGCGGTAACATTGCAGGGATTCAGTCCGGCCGGAGCGGACGGCAATGATTCTGTCCGCTCACGCACCACTGAACCGGCAGTGCCTGTGCTCTCAACCTTCCCGTCGGAGCTTACGGCAGGGGGACTTGTATCGCTTGCCAGCGGACACTATGCAATACAGATGGGCGCTTTCGGCCGCCGTGCCAATGCCGAGGCACTCAGCAGCAGGATAGCTGAGATGACAGGACTTACCGTTGATATCATCGAAGAAGGTGGTTTGTTCAAGGTATTTATAAACAGCTCCCTGAGAGGAGAAGCCACCTGTCTCTTCATTCCCGTTGACTTTCAGGCAGCGCGGAGTGAGAAAGAACCTGAAGACAGCTTGTATGAGCCTGCAGCAAATGAGTCTGAAGCGACTGCTGAGGCATCTCCGGAATCAGGCAGGGAAGCAGAAATGACTGACAATTCCGCCGGTACCACACAAGATTCCCTCCCTGCCTCAGTACCTGCCACTGTGATAATACCGGCACAGGAGGCGCAGATCGAATCGCAGGCAGCTCCCGGGACTGAGACGGAACCTGTAAAAATCCGTACCGTCAGACAAAAACTCGAAGACTTCTTCCTGGTCAGAGGCGGAAATCCATGGCTTGCAAGGTACAACTACTTCGGAAAGTCTGTGGCACTTGTGAACGCCCTGATCATAACCATAATTGCCTCTTTCGCAACAATGCTGATTCTCCTGCTGGTTATTCTTCTCAACAGAAGAAGAATGGAGAAGGAGGCAAAACTGAGACAGTATCTTCTTGAACAGTATCAGGCGCTCATCATAGACTACCTGTTCGGTAACAGTGGCCCGGAACCTTTCAGAAAGATTGCGTCTGACAACTACCGAAGGCAGGTGCTCATTGATCAGATGATAGACGTGAGCGTGAACCTCAAGGGCGATTCACGGGAAAAGCTTATGAAGCTGTACATTGAGCTGAAGCTCGACGAGGATTCTCTGGAGAGGGCCCGCAGCCGCCGCTGGCACAAGAGAATCAAAGGCTTCCGCGAACTGGCTTTCATGGGTATCAGGGAGGGGAATGAGGAGATGTACAAGTCACTCAACTCCAGGAATGAGATACTCAGGATGGAAGCACAGATTGCCCTTGTGCGCCTGAGCGAAAAGGATCACTTTGAGTTCCTGTCGCACCTGAAGAGACCATTCTCTTTATGGGAACAGATTACTCTTCATGACCTTCTGCTTCAGCATGATCTTCCGGTACCCGATTTCAAGAGGTGGCTCACCTCTGATAACCCGACAGTGGCAATGTTCGCCCTGAGGATGATAAGGGAGTTCAGACAGACTGAGGCCGAACCTGAGATCAGAAAGGCACTGCTTCACCGCGAAGCGCGCGTCAGCAGGCTTGCAGTGGAAGTGGCTGGTGACCTTGGAATGAAAACCACCCTGGAAACCATGAAACGGATGTACAAATTCCAGGAATACAACAATTGCCTTGAGATAGTTAAGTCTATGGGTAAAATGCCCGAGCCGTCAATGCTTGGATTCCTCAAACTGGTACTGGACAAGGAAGATGACGTTCAGCTGCAGATAGAGGCTGTGAAGGCCATTGAAAACATGGGCGAGGTTGGGGTGCAGGCCCTTGTCAAGGTGATGAAATCTGAGTACAAGAACTATAATATAATTGTCAGGCACGTGCTTGACCGGAGGATATACTGATAACCATGGGATTCATTTTCGCACATCTCATCTTCTGGCTGACCCTGGTACTGTTCGCAACTTACCTGCTCCTCGGCATACACTCAGCCCTGGCACTGAGGAAGTACCTGCGAAAGAACAGTTACGTCAATTACAACTCCCTCGTACTCTCTCCGCTGAGCCCGCGGATCACAATCATTGCGCCTGCATTCAACGAGGGCAAGACCATCATTGACAACGTCCGCACCCTGCTGTCACTCTATTACAACAACTTCGAGGTAATTATTGTAAATGACGGTTCCACGGATGATACCTTTTCAAAGATCAGAGATGCATATGAACTTGTAAGGGTAAACTATTATTTTGATTACCGTATCCCGTGTGAAAGGATCAGGGGTGTTTACCGTTCAAAGGATCCGGCTTATAACAGACTGACAGTCATAGATAAGAACAACGGAGGAAAGGCCGACTCACTTAATGCCGGCATCAATATCAGCCGTAGCAACCTGATTGTTACAATCGACGCTGACTCGATAATAGAACCCGATTCGATACTGAAGCTCGTCAAGCCTTTCCTTGAGGAGAAGGAGAAGAAGGTCATCGGTACCGGCGGTGTCATTCGCATTGTCAACTCATGTGACATTGAGCGTGGTCACATCCGCCAGATCAACCTGCCGAAGAAGTTCCTGCCCAGACTGCAGGTGCTTGACTATACCCGTGCATTCCTTCTCGGCCGCATGGCATGGAGCCATCTCGACGGACTGATGCTGATATCCGGAGCAATGGGCATGTTTGACCGTGAGACTGTCATCAGGGCGGGCGGTTACAACGTCAAGACCGTTGGCGAAGACATGGAGCTGGTGCTCAGGATGAGGCGCTATATGGCCGAACACAAGCAGAATTACGAGGTTACATATATACCTGATCCGTTATGCTGGACAGAGGTACCCACTGACCTGAGGTCGATGCGCAAACAGAGGACTAGGTGGACCAGAGGACTAATTGAGTCGCTCTGGTCACACAGGAAGATGATGCTTAACGTGAAATACGGAAGGCTGGGACTGCTTGGCTATCCCTACTGGCTCATGTTTGAATGGGCGGCACCATTGATCGCATTCCTCGGAATCATTTATTCAATATATCTTGCAATCACCGGCGCATTGAACTGGCCGTTCTTCCTGCTGCTGTTCCTCTTCGTCTACAGCTTCGCGGTGAGCCTTACAACATGGGCTGTCCTTTTTGAGGAGATAACCTTCCACAAATACCGAAGGAAACGTGATGTACTGCGTCTGATTGGCACAGCCATGCTTGAACCCTTCTTCTACCCGGTGCATACATATTTTGCCGTCAGGGGCAACCTTGAGTCACTGCGAGGTAAGAAAGGCTGGGGTAAAGCCGAAAGAAGCGGATTCCAGAACAAGAAGAAACCTGCAAAGGGCAGCTGATCATGGCTCATTCCACAAAATCCGGAATAGAAACAAGCCCTTCCTCAATTATATGAAGTGATGCCTTTTCCCTCTCGACGGTCTGTGGTACAGTGAGCCACTTCGGCCAGCTGTACCTGTTTAATGTGTTCGTGACAACGCCTTTATGCCAGACCGAAATTGCTATTCCGTCAGACTGGGCAGTGACGATTTCAAAATTGTAACCGCCGTCGTATGAAATTGCACCATCATTTACAGTCATCTGCGTCGGGTCATAGAAATGGAGCATGGTCCATGGCAGCCTGACGGTTATTCTGCGTCCGTTCCAGGCAACAGCCGCCCTGTCACCTTCTGTAAACCCCAAAGCGTGTTCCAGGGGAACCTTGCCTATATCCTGGTACGTAAGTTCGAAGCCGTCGTTGATCCATCTCATTACTTTCCACTGAGCACCGTCAGTGGTGGTGCTTTTAAACTTCTGTACCGGATCAGTCAGGTTAAAGCGAACTGTCAGGCCATTCATGTCATAAGCCTCTGTCACATGATGCAGGGCTGTATCATCATCAAGAGAGAAAGTGAGAAGGAACTCGGCCCTGTTCCCGATTGTTGCGCTGTTTGGCAGTGTCGATTCTCCGGTGTTACCGAGGTAGGTGTCGAAAGCCACCATGAATTCATCGGTGGGAGTCAGGTCTGCTGCCGTATTGATCTCAAGGTAAAGGAAGCCTTCGTCATGGGTTGCCCTGACAGAGCTCACCGGGCCTGATGGCTGATCAGTAGAGTATGTCACAAAACCAGGTTTGTCTTCCTGGTCGAAGGCCAGTAGTCCGAAGCATTGCTCGGGTGATGTCTCGTTATGCCACAGCTGGCGTGTCGGGATTATTTCTCCTCCGGCGCTGACGCCGTAGGCCTCCTGATACAGTACTATCCAGGTGCGCTTGAACCACTCATCCATCCATGCAAACATGAATCCTCCTGCACATCCGGCATCAAGCATATTGTGCATCATCCGCATATTCTTCTGCCCCTGCTGTTTCTCCGAGTAACCGCCATGATGCATCGAACTGTACGACTGATGTGCGCTGCCCCAGCTTGAGGGAACACCAAATTCTGCTATCACCAGCGGCATATTGCTGTAGTGATTCTTCATGGCTGTAAGGTACCCGAGGTAGCTGTTCGGACCCTGGCTGTCACTGAAACCAAGGTAAGCCGGCTCCTGGCTGATGAAATTAGGATAATACGGATATGCATGGTAGCTGGCAAAAAGACCGGGCCCTCCGATGCGTGTAATTTTTGTGATGTCAAATGAAGCCACATCCTCATCGGTAAAGATCTCTGTGGAATGCTCAAGCGGATCAAGCGTTGGCCAGCTCGAGAAACTGACCGGCCTGCTCACTGAATACTCGTTCTCCTCGAAGACAACAACCCTGTCAAGCATCTCTGTTATAAAAGCTTCCGAAGCTGTGCTGCCTGATATGCTGAAACGTGTTCCGGAATATGAGGCATTGCCAGGATGAAATTTATTCGTCGAGTCTATTTCCTGTGGTGCGACCTCCCGGCCGATAATATAGCCTGCGGTCCATTGTGAAATATCAGTCTTGTAGATGCCGTATGACTTGCCATACCTGAACGCAATATCAGCGTTCCCGTGGATGCAGTCGATTACCTCTGCAATCTCTGCGCTGAACGCTGACCGTCGGCTGACAAGATCATAGCACGCCGGATCAGTGCCATCCTCAACCTCCTCAAGCCAGATGCCCTGGAAGAGCAGCAACGGCCTGTCCGGATTACGCTGGTTGTATTCGGCAAGCTTCTCATAAAAGACAGGCGGATGAAGGGTGTATACCCTTAATGAGTTGAACCCTGCATCTCCCATTCGATTTATCCATCTTTCATATGTCTCAGCCGTGATTGCATAAGCAATCTCACCGGGGAAGTACCCGGGAGGCGATGAGCCCAGGTTCACCCCCTTGAGGATCATCGGCTCGTAACCGTCTTCAATATACCTGGCAATATAGTTACCTGCCACCGTAAATGGCATCGCGTTCTTCCGTGTCAGCACAAAGTCAATTACAGTATCCCCCGCAAGTGTAATGTCAGTCAGTCTCACCGGGTAATAGTCCCGGGCATTGACCCCGGCAGTTACAGAAAACCGGAGGTAGTTCCCCGGAAGGGGAGTATCAGGCGGCAGCATCACAGGTTCCAGTCCGCTTCCGGAAGTGACGGAAGCATTGCCGGTGGCCTTGACGAGCCTTCCGCTGTATGACCGGCCTTTGAAGGTGATTGCGTATATATACAGACCGGCACTCAACGGTGCATTGTTCTGCCCGCATCCGTCCCAGACCGCATTGTAACTGCCTTGCAGAACATCCGGGAAAACCATTACCCTGACCTTTTCCCCGATCAGGTTATATATTGTAAGCATTACGTCACCCGATGTGTTGATAATAAAAGGTATGTTGACACTGTTGTCGAACGGGTTCGGATACGGGGTGCCCGCTTTAAACTCTCCTGCCACGTCACTGTATGAACCGGTAATATTTACCGCATACCGGCCATCAGTACCTGTTGATACCCTGAACTCCCTGGAATTCAAGAAGAAAGAGACACTGGCATTCATTACCGGCGCCCCGCTGCGGTCTGAAACAGTACCTGTCACTTTAACATCCTCGGCATAACCGCTGGTGATAAATGCCGTCAGGCATAAAATGCTGATAAATAAGCGTATAGGATGAATGTGCATACTTGTCATGTGGCAGTAATATCTGATAATGATCATCTCTCCAAACCAAATGTAACACAAAGCGATGTTAATATCCCGGGAATTTTTCAACATTGGCCCGTGATTTGTCTATATTGGAGGAAATCCATACATTTATACTTTGCTGCGGCTTCACATTTATGGAAAAAATAAAGATCAAGGAGACCACCAAAACCCCCTCGGTAAGCTTTGACCCGGAGCACGGTCTGTTTGAGATGCGGGGAAAGTCAATTCCCGAGAACTCAAACGGCTTTTACGGGCCCCTCATTCAGTTCGTGGAAAAATATGCCGGCCGCCCTGCTGAAAGGACTGTGCTCAGTGTCAGGTTCGAATTCTTCAATACCAGCTCTTCAAACAGGATACACGCTTTGTTCAAGCGATTCGAAAGGATCTTCCTGGCTGACAGGGACGTGCTGATAAGATGGTACTGCGAAAACGGCGATGAGAATATGAGAGATGCCGGAAGGGATTTTAAGGCAATTCTCCAGGTACCGTTTGAGATTGTCGAAGTGGATGAACTTTGATTTTATCAACTGTCTTTTGCGAAAGGGATTTTTCCCTATTTTAGGCTCTGAGAATTTTACCGGATGGCACTGAACTATATCTGGATTGCTTTTTTTCTGATCGGGTTTCTGTTTGCCCTGGGTCAGCTCATCTTCAATGGTGACACCTCGGTTTTCAACAAAATTGTCGAATCGACATTTTCAAGTGCAAAGACCGGTTTTGAGATATCCCTTGGTCTGACAGGCGTTCTCACGCTTTGGATGGGACTTATGAGGGTGGGGGAGAAGGGCGGTGCCGTAAGACTGCTTTCCAGGGTTATAGGACCGCTTTTCAGGAGACTTTTCCCGAAACTCCCTGCTGACAGTCCTGCCCATGGATCAATGATGCTTAACGTGGCTGCCAACATGCTCGGGCTCGATAATGCCGCCACCCCCATGGGCCTGAAGGCAATGAAGGAGATGCAGGAACATAATACTGAAAAGGAGGTGGCTTCAGATCCGATGATAATGTTCCTGGTGCTTAATGCATCAGGGCTTGTCATAATTCCTGTGACAATCATGGTTTACAGGGCACAGATGGGGGCAGCCAATCCGGCTGACGTATTCATACCTATCCTGATTGCAACATACATTGCCACCCTGGCAGGACTTATAAGTGTGGCAATCGCACAAAAGATCAATCTTTTCAACAGGGTGGTGCTTGCATATCTGGGCGGGCTGACAGCCATTATTGCAGGTATTGTCTGGTATTTCAGCACTCTCCCACAGGAGCAGATCAGCACAATCTCGACATTCGCGGCCAACTTCATCCTTCTTAGCATCATTGTCTCCTTCATCGTGATGGCTATGGTAAAAAAGGTCAATGTTTACGAGACATTTATAGAAGGAGCAAAGGACGGGTTTAAGACTGCAATCACAATCATACCTTATCTTGTTGCAATTCTTGTTGCAATCGGGGTCTTCAGGGCATCAGGCGCAATGGATCTGCTTGTTGACGGCATAACGGCAGTAGTGGCCTGGATGGGACTTGACACCTCCTTCACGGAGGCACTGCCAACCGCTTTCATGAAGCCGCTCAGCGGAAGCGGCTCGCGCGGGATGATGATTGACGCCATGACGATACATGGCCCTGACTCATTTGTGGGCCGGCTCTCATGCTGCCTTCAGGGGTCAACTGACACAGTCTTCTATGTGCTGGCAGTCTATTTCGGCTCCGTGGGAATAAAGAATTCAAGATACGCGGTGATATGCGGACTGACAGCTGACATTGTCGGTAGCATTGCCGCCATTTTCGTCGCATACCTCTTCTTCGCCTGACAATTCCTTAACTTAGGCCTGGCAGCATCAAGAACCATGCGCCCCCCTGACTGAGATGAATGCCATCGGCTTATTTCACTTGGTTTTTTTATCTCCTGCGGCAGAATTTCTCGTATTCAAATTGTATTTTTGCCCCGCCCTGTTTGCAGGAGGTAACTTGAAGCGGATCAGGGCGGCATAGGATTAATCTTAATTATCAGCTATGGGACGCGCATTTGAATATCGCAGGGCTTCCAAGGAAGCAAGATGGGACAAGATGTCGAAGCTTTTTCCTAAGCTCGCCAAGGCAATAACAATGGCGGCCAGGGATGGAGGAACTGATCCGGAGATGAATGCCCGGCTTCGGACGGCCATCATGAACGCCAAGGCGCAGAATATGCCCAAGGATAACATAAAGGCCGCCATTGAACGGGCTTCCGGGAAAGATACGGCTGACTACGCCGAGATCACCTATGAGGGAAAAGGTCCCCACGGAGTCCTTATCATGGTTGAAGCGGCCACCGACAACAATACGCGCACAATTGCCAACATCAGAGCCTACTTCAGCAAGAACGGAGGTACGATGGTTCCCACCGGCTCCCTTGAGTTCATGTTCTCGCGCAAGGCTGTGTTTGAATTTGATGCCCCTGAAAACATATCAAGGGATGACCTGGAACTTGAACTGATAGAGGCTGGTCTTGAATCACTTGAAGAGTATGATGACACCTGGTATGTTTACGGTGATTATGCTAATTTTGGCGCTCTATCCAAAGCATTGGAAAATAAGGGTATAGAGGTAAGAAAAGCTTCGTTGCAACGGATAGCCCTCAACCCTGTCACCCTCACCGAGGAGCAGATGGCCGATGTCGAAAAGCTCATTGACCGCATTGAGGACGACGATGACGTACAGGGGGTATATACCAACATAGCATAGGATTTGCGATTTGCGATTTGCGAATTGCGATTTGGGATACTGCCTGCAAAACTTTCCGTTACTTCCCGCCCTGTTTTACAGCCGGATGCTGACCACCAACTGCCGGCTGCCACGCGCTGACTGCTGACTGCTGACTGCCGACTGCCTTATAGCTGCAGCCGCTTTCTCAGCTCCCTGAAATCAGGCAAAATCCGGCCCAGTAATTCATAGTATTCCTTTCCGTGATTAT
>CAZOHL010000046.1:18877-23068 GCA_964579645.1 uncultured Rikenella sp.
CTGAAATCAGGCAAAATCCGGCCCAGTAATTCATAGTATTCCTTTCCGTGATTATGGTGTACCAGGTGACACAGTTCGTGAATAATGACATAGTCTATCAGATCGGGCGATTTTTTCATGAGTTCCCTGTTCAGCCAAATGGCTCCGTTGGAATGGCATGTACCCCAGCGCCGTTTCATCTTCCTTACACTGATAGTCCCAGGCGATGGCAGAAGTTCAGAATATTGATCTGCCAGCTTCCTCGTCCGCTCCGGAAGGTACGCTTTCGCCTCACGCAGGTACCATGCCTCTGTCAGCCGTATCAGCTCCTCAGGTTCCGGATTGCCGGTGACTGTAAGCAAAAGGCTGTCAGCATGATGAGAAGCCCTTCGTGCTGATCCCGGCATGATATTCACGGTCAGGTTACGACCCATGAACGGCAGTACAGCTCCGTTTCTGATTGTGACCGTAGTACCGGGAGGCGTTACATGTTTAAGTCTTTTTACCTGTTTTTCAATCCATTGTGATTTGTGAGATGCAAACTGCATAAGCATCTGTAATGGCACATACCACGGGGCCCTTATAAGCAGTGTACCGCCCGGCTGCACATAGAGTGCCACAGTACGCCGTGATGACCTTACAATGCTGACTTCTACCTCCCCTGATGCCAGGGAGAGCGTCCTCCTGCGCATATCACTGATAGTATTCTATTGCCCGGCTTTCCTGTCAGCGCCGAAATCCGGCTGCATTGCCACCCTGTAACCGGTAAGGAAACCTGCCCTGGACACGTTTACGAGCTTGTCAAAATCAATAAACTCATAGTCGTCAGTCTGCCTGTGATAATCCTTGTGCAGACCTGTAAAGAAGAAAAGCACAGGTAACTTTTTGCGGTAAAAGGGATAATGATCAGATCCGGAGAAGTGTGTTCCCTTTCCCTCGTCTATCGGGTAGACACCTGATTCCCTGCATGCACGGGTAGCAATGCCGGTCAGCTCGGGGGAATCTGTGCCATGGATCACCTTTATAGTATCAGGACCTGTGATGTCTATTTCGCCGGAGAGTGATGCACCGACATCGGTGTCCCGCCTTGACCGACCTATCATGTCAAAATTAATCGCTGCAACAGTCTGTTCCAGAGGGAATGGGGGATTTTCGGTATAATAAGTCGAACCCTGCAGGCCTTCTTCCTCTCCCGTTGCCCATAAGAAAATTGCGCTTCTGGCCGGTTTCCTTCTGAGCTCTGAGAATGCAGCCGCTATGTTCAGCAGCCCGACGCTGCCGGAAGCGTTGTCATTTGCACCGTTATAGATGTTGCCGGAAGCATCCTTCCCGACATGGTCATAATGAGCGGTGAAAATAACGGCCTCTTTTTTCAGCACCGGGTCAGAACCCTCTATATACCCGATAATGTTATTGCTCGTAACAGAATCTTTGACAACGTTGACACTTATATGTGTCCTGAGGTTCGGGATGACAAATGATGCCGGTCTACGTGATGAGGCTATACTGTCCTGAAGTTTCTTCAGGGTAAGGCCCGATCTGCTCAGCATCTGGTTGGCCGTTTCAGTGGTGATGGCGTAGGCATTTAACGAATAGCTGAATATCTGTTTCCGGAACAGTGGTGTCAGCTGATAGGACGAGCCCATCGAGAGAAGGTCAGAGGAAATATCGTTGCCAAGTGCCGGATCAGCTACGAAAAGGATGGCTTTGGCCTGCTGGAGCATTATCATGGGAAGTTTCCTGGCCTCGGTCATCTCGCTGATTCCGGTGCCAGGTGCCGGCATACCGTTTCCTTTTATCTCCGGAAGCCTTGTCATTATTATTACAATCCTGTCCTTAAGGCTGATCCCCGCCAGGTCATTATACTTGTCCGCACTGTTAGTGTAACCGTACCCTCCGAATACTACTTCGCCGTCAAGGCTGATAGTGTCAGAAGGCGGCATCAGGGGCATTATGCCTGAAGAACCAATTTTATTTGACAAGCTGTCACTTAAAGTCATCACTGACTCGCCGGGAACCACATCGGTTTTCAGGTACCTCAAAGGCTGAAACAGATCATCCTGACCAGGAAGCGGACGCAATCCAAGCTTTAGAGCTTCAGCCTTAATATACTCTGCAGCAGCGTTGTTCCCTTCGCTTCCTGTCCTTCTCCCCTCCAGGTTGTCAGAGGAAAGAAACTTCATGTATACCTCCGATTTATCGATGGTGATGGCTCTGAGAGCTTCCTTTTGCGAGTAGGACGGCAGGGCTGCCAGAAGGGCGGCAGCTACGATCAAAGTTCTAAGTCTCATGCTGTAAACAGTCTAATAATAAGCTGCAAAGTTAAATAATTGAGAGATTGATTGTCATCTGATCCCTTATAATTTAATTGCCGGCTTTCACTGTAAGAATGACTATTTCGGGTGGCATGAAAAATCTTGCTGCCATTCCCATTGTACCGAGGCCGGAGGTAACATACAGATGACTGCCCCTGAATTCATACAGCCCTTTCCACCGTTCATGAACAAGCGAGGCCGGCGACCAGATGCCCAGAGGCAGGGCAGCCTGAAATCCGTGAGTGTGACCTGCAACTGCAAGTTGCGGGATCTTCCCGGAAACGGCTGACAGGAGCCATGATTCCGGGTCATGAAGCAGCAAAATTGTGAAAATCGAATCTGGCAACGGGCTCAGTACCTTCTCGAAATCACCGTAACTCATGTCGAGGTGGTGACCGTGAGTTTCAACCCCGGCGACTGCCATCATCACTCCCCTGTGTCTTGTGATGATGGCCGTATCTCTCAGAAGAGTGTAACCTGACTTCTCGATGCTCCTTTTGACCATGTCACGGCATAACACTCCATACCTGTCATCATATGCAGGATAATAGGTGCCGTCGTCATGGTTCCCTTCGACGGCGAAGGTTCCTGACAGACCTGTTGCTTTACTCAGGATCGTATCACACATGCCGAATTCCTGCCAGCCATATGTAATGAAGTCACCGGTATTCAAAACGAGATCTGGTTTCTCCCTTCCGGCATCCTGAATCGCCCTGTCAAGCCGGTCGTAGTTACCATGCCATGACGAGAGATGAAGATCTCCCAGGAGAGCGATTGTAAGTCCGTCAAGTTTCTGATCAAGTCCGGGAACTGTTACATCCTGCCTCACAATCCTGATATCAAACCTCTGTCGGAAGTATCCGTCAGCAACAACAAGCAACACCAGAAGGAAAAGCACTATATTGGCAATCCCGGTCCATTTCAATTCCCTCTTCATGAGCGACCCCGCCAACCGGCCAATGATGGTCACAACCAGGCATGCTCCGGATGTTGATATGAGAAAGAGGGCAATAACCCCCATCTGAATCTGCCTGAAGGCGTTTGCAGGTTCGGCAAACTCACCCCGGTACAGCACTATTTTCAGAAAGAGCGTGACAAAGGCAGCCGTCACTGCTGCCTTGAGAAACAAAACAGCAAACCGGAGCACAATGTTCCTTCCCTTGAGCGCTCTGATAAGAATATACCAGAGGATCAGGTCGGAAGCCAGCAGTACCAGATAGAACAACATCTGTGAAGTTTTGGACAAAAGTAATATTTAAGAGATAATCCGGTACTGAAATCTCTTTTTGATTTAATTTTACCTCATGGTAACCGTGGAACTTATAACCGGAGGCATCACGCCGGCTGATATTTCGTACGTTGTAATTGCTGCCCGCAAAAAGGAGGGATGGTTGTTCGTGAAGCATCGCAGGAGGGGAGGATGGGAGATGCCTGCCGGCCATCCGGGACCGGGTGAGGATACAGTTGAGGCGGCTGTGCGTGAGCTGACAGAGGAAACGGGAGCGATCAGCTTCATCATGGAACCGGTTTCATACTATTGTGTTGATACAGGCAACGGCAGGCAATACGGGAGACTCTTCCTCGCTGAGGTGGATCAGATGGGTAAACATACAGACACTGATGAGATAGAAGAAGTGAGGATCTTCAGGCGCCTGCCGAAAAACCTCTCCCTTCAGGATGTAATGTCATTTCTGTACAGGGTGGCCAGGCAGCATGGCAAAGGTCTGAGGGTCTGAGGGTCTGAGGGTCTGTCGCTTCGCTTCGTCATGCGGTCTTGCGGTCTTGCGGTCTTGCATACACTGACTGCCGACTGGTACAGCCCTTCCCTGCAATCTGGCTGCTCGCTAAAAATGCCCACCGGGCATTTTATTTACGCTCGCCCCTCTATTGCCTACTG
>CAZOHL010000047.1:0-22834 GCA_964579645.1 uncultured Rikenella sp.
CAGTGATTGAATTAAATCACATCGAAGATATTTTTGCATTGTCTATATTTTTACATTTGTAACCTCATCAGCAAGGGGTAAATTATGAAGATATTCACTTCAGCGGAGATCAGGGAAATAGATGCTGCCACAATAAGACTCGAGCCTGTTACTCCGGCAGGCCTGATGGAGCGTGCTGCCTCCACTCTTTTTCAGCAGGTGAAAGACATCGTGGCGCCGGAGAGAAAGATCAATGTCTTTGCCGGGCCCGGGAACAACGGAGGCGACGGGCTTGTTCTGGCCAGGCTGATGCATGAGGACGGTTATGCTGTAAGGGTATTTATAGTCGAGACAGGCACGGCCCGCAGCAGTGAGTTCAGACTGAATGCCGAACGTCTTGAACGAAGCGGAGTTATACCGGTCACAATTGCGGATCCTCTCAAGGTGCCTGCAATAGGGAATGATGAAGTGATAATAGATGCCATCTTCGGAACAGGTCTTCGCAGGCCGCCCGCGGGAGTTACTGCAGAAGTCATACGCCGTATCAACGAAACCGGCGCATTTGTTATATCAGTTGATGTGCCCTCAGGGCTTTTCTGCGAGGATAATGCGGCCGCAGACAAGAATAGTATAATAAAAGCCTCGAAAACATTTACTTTCCAGTTCCCCAAGCTCTCCTTCATGTTTCCCGGTAACGGTGATTTTACTGGATCATGGGAAGTCTCAGACATCGGGCTTCATGCTGATACAATCTCATCGATGACCACTCCGTATCACTATGTCCTGCGCGAAACCGTCAGACCGATGCTGAAGGGGAGGAACAAGTTTGATCATAAAGGTGCATTTGGCCATCTGTTGCTTATAGCAGGCAGCTATGGCAAGGCCGGGGCTGCCACGCTCTCGGCAGGGGCAGCGCTTCGCACCGGCGCAGGACTTGTTACTGTTCATACACCGTCATCAGCGGTACTGGCAATTCAGGCAGCACTGCCTGAAGCCATGGTATCACCTGACAGCGGCACCGGGAACGTGACCGGACTGCCTGACCTGGGTCCGTATGATGCCATCGGAGTCGGCCCCGGACTCGGCACAGATCCTGATACAGCAGCCGTACTGAAGGAGTTGCTGAGCACTGCAACGGTACCACTGGTTCTTGATGCAGACGCCATTAACATTCTTTCGCAGAACAGGGAGTGGCTTGACATGCTCCCCCCGCAAACGGTATTGACACCGCATCCCGGCGAATTCCGGAGGCTGACCGGTACGGAAAGCACTGATTACCAGCTGATGCGCGAACAGGTAGCCTTCGCCGTAAGGCACAGGTGTGTAGTGGTGCTCAAAGGTGCGCATACATCCGTTGCAATGCCTGACGGAAGGGTGTTCTTCAACAGTACCGGTAACCCGGGTATGGCCACTGGTGGCAGCGGTGATGTACTCACAGGGATGATTACCTCCCTTCTGGCCCAGGGTTACGATCCTTCAGGTGCTGCGGTGTGCGGTGTATATCTGCACGGCCTTGCCGGAGACATTGCCCTCAGAATCCATTCAGAGGAATCGGTTATAGCCGGAGACATACTGATGAATATCGGAAGGGCTTTCCGTGAAACAAACTTTAACAACTTCAGTGTTTATCTATGATTTCAGGGATGAAAACAGAGACTGTCATACTTCTTGCTGCACTGACACTTGCAACTTCCGGCTGCTCGGTCTTCAGCGGAAAAACTTCCGGAGACACCGTTGTACTGCCCCTCGGAGATAAAACCACCTTGACGGATGGATGCCTTGTATACGCCCTGCCATTGACTGTTTTTGAACTGGATATTGTTGCCGAAAAGCGGACAGAGGTACCGGGTCCGTATGCTGAGTATGCATCCGAGTTGATAGGTCTTGACAGGGTCATAACGGTGCAGAGCGAGAAATGGAGGCTCGCTGATGTGAGACTTAATGCATCAGAAGAGCTTGATCCGTCGCAATTCTATATAATTCAGGGGACAACCCTTATGCAGACCAATATGCTTTCACTGAGAAAAAGCGGACTGGTGCTTGACATCAACCCTGAAGCGTACAGCCGGGTCATGCATGCCGGACAGACAGGTGGTGCAGATCATTCGGGAGTGCTGTTTCCGGACAGGGGAGCATATGAGTATGTGGCCACGAAAACTGATACTGCTTACCGCCTTGTCAGGGTTGATACCGCTTTCATCAGGGTACCTTATCTTGTTCAGAAGAAAAAGGGGATGTCAGTAGCGGAGGAGGCCCGCGAAGCTGCTGACAGGCTGCTTGAACTGCGCGAGGGGAGGCATATGATCCTGACCGGGGAAACGAATGTTTTCCCGCAGGACGGAGCAGCGCTTGATGAGATTAACCGGCTGGAGAGAGAGTACATGGCGCTCTTTGCAGGAAAGAGCCTCACTGAAACCAGGCACTACCGGATTTGGGTCACTCCTGACCTGCAGATGGCCGGCAGCAAGACAACGGTTTTCCGCTTCTCGGAAGAGACCGGCGTGAATACTTCAGCAGATGGCCCCGGAGAACCGGTAACTATGGAGATAATCCCATCAGGCAAGGCTGATGCGCTGAACATGGTGGTGAACCCGGTATCCGCAAAAAAACATGCTGATGTTATTGACAGGCTGTATTACAGGGTTCCGGACGTTGCGGAAATAAGCGTTACAATGGGAGAGGAAAGACTGCTGACAGCCCGACGGATAATATACCAGTTCGGCAAAACAGTGGCTCTTCCGGGCAACTTCATTATTGGCAGGTAGCTGAGCAGGGAATTCCGGCAAATATGAAAGTATCTGTTATAATCCCCACACACAACAGCGAAAAAACCCTTGAGCGGGCCCTGAAATCCGTCAGGAACCAGACTGCTGACTGTGAGATTGAAATTCTTTTGTGTGATGATCATTCGGCTGATCAGGAATGGCTTGGTGCGGCTGCTATGAAATACGATTGTCGCCTTCTTCATGTGACTGAAGGAAGCGGTGGCCCAAATTTCGGGCGCAATCTCGGGATCAGGAATGCAACCGGTGACCTGATAGCTTTCCTTGATCATGATGATGAATGGTTGCCCCGAAAACTTGAGATCCAGATCAAAGAAATCAACAATGGAGCAGAATTTATCTATTCACCAGGTATTGCGAGAAAGATCCAAGGCTAGAAACTGGCCTTATATGAGCAGCATCTTAATGGTGAACAGGAATGTTCCCCTGTTTGAGGTACAGTTCGGGCAGCTTGATTATGAATGGATGCTCAGGGTTACAGGAAACCGGAAATGCGTTGAAGTGGAGCCCTGCGTTATCCGGTATGTTGACGGCAAGAACCTGAGTCTCAATCCTGTATACCGCAAGCGTGATTTTTACATGGGACTGCTGGAGGTTGACGGAGACACGAGGACCATGAAGCGCTGGTTCGCCTCAAGGGCACGGTATCACTACGTGATGGGGGAGACCCGGATGGCCCGCTTTTATTTTGCCCGCGGACGACTTGACTGGAAGACTATATCGTATTATTTCACAAGCTACTTTCCCCCGCTGAGGAGGTTCATTGTCAAAAAATTCAAGGTATTCTGATGGGTACGCGTCTCGAACATGATGAACTATGGCCGGGAAAACTGCCCAACAGTTTCCTTAACAGGGCCTCCGGAACTGCCCGCTATCTGGCAACACAGAATCTCCGGGGCCTGAAGACAGCTGACTGCGGCGAAGACAACCCGCTGAAAAACATCCTTCGGGAAAAACTGGGGATCAGCATTGAGACAATAAACTGGGACTTTAACTACAAGTGTCCTCTCACCGGGAGGTATGATGCGATCCTCTGTTTCGAGGTGCTGGAACATCTCTTCAACCCCCTGCTTTTCCTGGAGTCACTGAAAGGTCTGCTGAATGAGGGGGGGGTGATTTATCTCTCTACTCCGTACCATCGTCCCCAGCTGCTTAAGACACCCCGTCACTACCACGAGATCCCTTCTGACAGGATCCTGTGGCTTTTTGAGGCTGCCGGGCTTGAAGCGGAGGAAATGGTGAAAATAGGCAGCGGCGGAAGATGGTATAACCATCTTGGCGGCATAAGGCCAGTTATGAGATATTTTCAGAAGACGAGACTTTACAAACTGAGACCCTGTCAGGTGACTACTGAACTTTCCCCTGGAAAGTCTTGAGGAAATCATCGTAGCTCTGCTTCTGCCAGCTGGTTCCTGCAAAATAATTGAGCATCGGTTCGATCTGTGCTGGAGTTTTATATCCTGACACAGGAGTAATAAGTTCGCTTTTGGCGGTAAGGAACACTACTGTGGGATAACCGAGCTTCCCCTGTAAAAGCGCATAGGCCAGCTGATGCGTCTTGCCAAGGCTTCCGTCATTCACGAATTTCCTGCCCTGGAATGTTACGTCTTCCTTGCCTTCGGCATCGAATTTCACAGCGTAGTATCTGTTATTAAGTATTTCAGCTATCACGGGATTCGAAAAAGTATCACTGTCAAGTTTCTTGCACCAGCCGCACCAGTCAGTGTAGGCGTCAACGAAGATGGGTCTTGGGCTTGTCTGTGCCAGAGCCACGGCTTCTTCGATTGAATACCACCTGACTGCCGACTCCTGTGCAGATACGCCAAGGACTGCTGAAGTCAGTAACAACGCTAGAATCAGTTTCTTCATATAGTTCATTAATTATATCCGGTTCAGTTATTTAACGATAATTGCACAAAATTAGTCTTTAAGTCCAATAACCAAAATAATGCCACAAAGTTCAGTCTCATGATTTTTGACGGAATTATTGGAACTATTTTTTTATACATTTACAGACCATGTATTCTAAGTTAAACTCGAAATCTCAAAATGGAAAAAATCAGAAAGACACTTGCTGAATCGAAGGCGGCGAGATGGACTGCCCTTGCGGTTGTGGCATTTACAATGCTGTGCGGTTACTATCTTACGGATGTAATGGCACCGCTTAAGACCATGCTTGAACAGCAGCTTTCATGGTCAAGCAGCGAATACGGAACATTTACAGGAGCTTACGGCTGGTTCAATGTCTTCCTGCTGATGCTTATCCTTGGAGGTATCATCCTTGACAAGATGGGGGTTCGTTTTACAGGTAAGATGGCAACCCTGCTGATGGTCATCGGAACAGCAATCAAATACTGGGCTGTATCAACCAACGCGCTTGACGGCCAGATACTTTTCGGCATGAAGACCCAGGTGCTGGTTGCCAGTCTTGGTTTTGCCCTCTTCGGAGTAGGGGTTGAGACTGCAGGCATTACCGTATCAAAAATTATTGTAAAATGGTTCAAGGGCAAAGAACTTGCACTTGCAATGGGGCTTGAAATGGCGACAGCCAGGCTCGGCACCATGCTGGCACTGCAGACTTCTGCCCCCATTGCCAAGGCACTCGGACATGTCTCAATGCCCATCCTGATGGCACTTATACTTCTTTGCATCGGTATGATTGCATTCTTTATTTACTGCGGGATGGACAAGAAGCTGGACGCTTCAATTGCAGAGGCTGACAAGGGTACCGTGAAAGAGCCTGAAGAAAGCTTCCAGCTCAAGGACATAGGATTCATCCTCCGGAACAGGGGATGGTGGTTTATAGCCATTCTCTGTGTACTCTTCTATTCTGCAGTTTTCCCGTTCCTCAAATATGCATCGGACCTGATGGTAAATAAATTCGGTGTTGATCCTGAAACCGCAGGTATCATACCTTCACTTCTTCCGCTAGGAACAATGGTTCTGACCCCCTTCTTCGGCAACCTGTACGACAGGAAGGGGAAGGGAGCCACAATAATGATAATCGGGGCCGTCCTGCTTATCTTTGTTCATGCAATGTTCTCGATACCAATCTTTGACAAGCCCTGGCAGGCAGTTGTTCTGATAATTATCCTCGGCATTGGCTTTTCACTTGTCCCTTCAGCAATGTGGCCCTCTGTGCCGAAGATCATTCCCATGAAGCAGCTGGGAACGGCTTATGCGCTTATTTTCTGGGTCCAGAACTGGGGCCTTATGGGTGTTCCCATGCTTATCGGCTGGGTGCTTGACAAGTACTGCATAACCGGATCCCGCATGATTGACGGCATCTCGGTTCCCACATACAACTACCAGATTCCGATGATGATCTTCACCTCGCTTGGCATCCTGGCAATTCTCTTCGGGTTCCTGCTGAAGGCAGAAGACAGGAAGAAGGGCTACGGACTGGAAATGCCCAATATTGTTAAAGAATAATCATTAACAGAAATATCTATGAGTGAAATTAAAAATCTTGAACCAAAGCTTCTGTGGAAGTATTTCTATGAAATAACACAGATCCCGCGTCCCTCCAAGAAAGAGCACAGGATGACGGAATTCATGAAGAAGTTCGGTCAGGAACACGGCCTTGAGACCATAGTTGACAAGACTGGAAACGTGGTTTTCAGAAAGCCCGCCACGAAGGGAATGGAGAACTGCAAGGGAATTATCCTTCAGGCTCATATTGACATGGTGCCGCAGAAGAACGCTGACAAGAAATTTGACTTTGAAAAAGATCCTATTGAGACATGGATTGACAAGGGATGGGTTAAGGCAAAAGGAACCACCCTTGGCGCTGACAATGGCATGGGAGTTGCTGCCGCCATGGCGGTCATGACAGATCCCAGGCTGACCCATGGTCCGCTGGAAGCACTGTTCACGGTTGACGAGGAAACCGGTATGACCGGTGCCAAGAACCTGAAGAAGGGCATGCTTAAGGGAGAAATACTTCTGAATATGGACTCGGAAGACGAGGGTGAGCTTTATGTGGGATGCGCAGGCGGAGTTGACGTGGGTGCAATGCGCAACTACAAGCAGGAGAAGACCCCGCAGGGTATGACGGCCTATAAACTGAGCCTTAAGGGTCTCAGGGGTGGCCATTCAGGCCTTGATATACACCTGGGGAAAGGTAATGCCAACAAGCTTATGTTCAGGTTTTTCCAGCAGGCAGAGCACGACTTCGGAATGCGGATAGCCGACTACAGCGGAGGTGACCTGCGCAACGCTATCCCGAGGGAGTCATTCGCGACAATTGTTGTTCCTTCAATTAAGAAAGCCCTTTTCGAGAAGTTCATGAAGGGTTATGAAAAAATGTACAGGGCTGAATTCAAAGAGGTTGATCCTGACATCAAGCTTGATTTCAAGGTTACCGAAGCGCCTGCAAAGGTGATGAACGAAGCGGATCAGTACCGCATCATCAGGGGAGTATACGTTTGCCCCAATGGTGTTCAGAGGATGAGCACAAGCATGCCGGGTGTGGTTGAGACATCAAATAACCTCTCAATAGTCAGGATAGGCAATGGCAAGTTCGAGGCCTTCTGCCTCTGCAGAAGCTCTGTCGAAACGGCCAAGGAAGCAACGGCATGGAAGATTGCTGCCGGATTCCAGCTTGCAGGCTGCGAGGTTGAACTCTCAGGAAGCTACCCGGGATGGAAACCTGATATGAACAGTGCCATCCTTGGTACAATGAAGGAGACCTACAAGAAACTGTATGGTAAGGTTCCGGAGATCAAAGCTATCCATGCCGGGCTTGAATGCGGAATAATCATGGGTGTCTATCCGAAGCTTGACTCAATCAGCTTTGGCCCGACAATCCGCCACCCGCACAGTCCTGACGAGAAGGTGGAGATCGAATCGGTCGGAAAGTTCTGGAATTTCCTGGTGGCAACACTTAAGAACGCACCGAAGGCATGAGGATCTGACTCCTGAAGTCAGGAACGATATTGCGCTTGAACGCTGAGGGGATGTCAATGCAGGCATCCCCTCGGTTTTTTACAGCTCCATACGGAGGATGATGCTATTTTGCTTACCTGACGGTAATCTCTGCAAGCAAATCATCCTTCATCACGTTTTGCCCGGGTTTGACACCTATTCTGATGATGGTTCCGCTGACTAATGACTGAATCTCGTTCTGCATCTTCATGGCTTCGAGTATGACGAGGGCTTCACCACGTGTAACCTCGGTGCCTTCGCGGACAAGTACGTCAATTATCCTTCCGGGCATGGGCGATTTGACTAAAAGGGTTGTGCTCTTGTCCCTGCCTGTGGCGAGTACTTTCTTTCTCTGCATTGAGACCGGAGTCTCAACGGTGAAAGTATGGCTGACGTCATTGAAGAGAATCTCGTACCTGTTCTGCTTGGTGCGCACTATTTCAACGGGGTAACGCCTGTTCTTCCAGAAAACGTGCACTCCATATTTCTCATCTTCGCGGAGTTCTACAGTATAATCTCTTCCGTTGACTCTGACCACGTTTTTCAGAGGCAGTGCAAAGGCGAACTTCCGGCCCTCATTCGAAAGGGCATACAGTTTCTTTATTGCTGGTTTTTGAGGTGTCATATCAATCTGTTAAAGCAGTACGATTCTGATTAATGCCTGCCGGATCTTCATTCTTAAATCTCAAAACTGAGTCAGTCTTTTTCTCAGAAGCCACGGCGTGAGTTCCCTGCCTTTGTCGAAGCTTATTCCAGTGTTGCCGGCAGACAGGTTTTCCTCGGTGAAGAGCTTTGTGGCTATCCATGCAGCGATGGTTTCTTCATAATCACTGCTGAGATAATACCTGTCGAGTTCCTTCTCAATGAAAGCTGTTGTGAAGGTTCCTTCCTGGAATGAATTGTGTCGCATCAGCATCCTGAAGAATGGGAGGGTTGTCTTAGTGCCCTTTATCCACACCTTGTCAAGCGCCAGTTTGGTGTTGATAATTGCATCATGGCGGTCTTTGCCGGTAACGATCAGTTTGGCAATCATTGAATCATATGATGCCACAATTGACGAACCTGCCCTTACGCCCGTATCTATCCTTACCCCGGGTCCTTCGGGCAGGCTCAGCTTTTCGATTCTACCGGGAGCAGGGGCGAACCCGGCCTGTACATCCTCAGCGTTTATGCGGCATTCGATGGCCCATCCGGTGAGCTTTACATCCTCCTGCTTCAGCGTCAGAGATTCGCCGGAAGCAATACGTATCTGCTGTTCAACCAGGTCAATGCCGGTGATCATTTCAGTGACCGGGTGTTCCACCTGGATACGCGTGTTCATCTCCATGAAGTAGAAATTGCGGTCTGAATCGAGCAGGAACTCTACTGTTCCGGCTGAATAATACCCTACTGCCCGCGCTATTCTGACGGCTGTATCACCCATTTGTTTCCTGAGCTCCTCATCGAGTGCAGGTGAGGGTGCCTCCTCAAGGAGTTTCTGGTGTTTCCGCTGTATTGAGCACTCCCTCTCACCCAGATGTATGATGTTTCCGAGAGTGTCACCCAGTATCTGGAACTCGATGTGTTTGGGGTTCTCAATGTATTTTTCGATAAAGACGCTGGGGTCATTGAAAGCCTTTTCGGCTTCGCGGCTGGCAAGGATGAACATCTTCTCCATCTCAGTCTCCATCCTGACTATACGCATGCCACGACCGCCACCGCCGGAGGCCGCCTTGATGATGACCGGGTAACCTATCCTGGCTGCATGCCTTGAAGCCTCTTCTTCATTTGCAACACTGCCAGCTGAACCCGTGGCCATTGGTATTTTATGCTTCATTGCAATCTGCCTTGCCACCGGTTTGTTTCCCATCTTGTAAATGGCGTCTGGTGAGGGGCCGATGAAAATAAGCCTGTTGTCACGGCACCTTTCGGCGAAGTAAGCATTCTCAGCCAGGAAACCGTAGCCCGGGTGAACCGCGTTACACCTTGTTTTCAGAGCGATGCCGATCAGTTTCTCAACGTCGAGGAATACAGGTATCTCCGCCAGTTCATCATTATCATCATGAATGATGTCAGCGAATGTGAGATACATGGCATCAGGTTCAACTGCAGTACGTATTGCAACTGTCTCGATGCCCATTTTCCGGGCGGTCCGCATTATCCTGACCGCTATTTCGCCGCGGTTGGCAATTAATATTCGGGTGATTTTCTTCATTTACAATTCTTTATGCCCTACGGGCAATTCCACTATTGCCTATTGCCTCTTGCCTAAAGCGGCATATTTCCGTGCTTCCGTGACGGTACCTTTACGCTCTTGTTGCTAAGGGCCGAGAAGGCTGAGAGCACTTTTTCGCGTGTCAGGGCCGGATCGATGACCTCATCTATAAATCCCTTCTCATCAGCGATGAACGGATTGGCTACCTTCTCACGGTATTTCTTCACAAGTTCCTTCTTCAGCGCCACCGGGTCCTTTGCTTCGGCCAGCTCACGTCGGTATAGTATTGCCACGGCACCGTCAGGTCCCATCACGGCTATCTCAGCTGAAGGCCATGCATAGTTGAAGTCACCTCCCATGCCCTTGCTGTTCATCACTATATATGCACCGCCGTATGCTTTGCGCAGTATTACTGTGATACGAGGTACAGTAGCTTCTGCATAAGCAAAGAGCATCTTGGCTCCGTGCCTTATTATGCCTGAATGCTCCTGGTCCTTCCCGGGAAGAAAGCCCGGCACATCCTCCAGGGTGAGTATCGGAATGTTGAAGGCATCGCAGAAACGGATAAACCTGGCGCCCTTTGTTGAAGAATCTATATCGAGTACACCGGCAAGCACCTTCGGCTGGTTGGCAACAATGCCGATGGTTTTTCCCTCCATGCGGCCGAATCCGGTCACCAGGCTGCCCGCAAACAGCTCGGAAGTTTCGAAGAAGCTGTTACGGTCAACTATGAGGTTGATTATGTCACGCACGTCATATGCCTTATTGGGGTCATCGGGAATTATATCACGCAACTTCGGATTTATTCCGGGCGTTTCATCAGAATATGTTGCCACCGGTGGGTTCTCGAGGTTGTTCGACGGAAGGTAAGAGAGGAACTTCCTAACCGCGATTATTGTGTTCTCCTCATCGTCATAGATCATGTTTGCCACGCCGCTCTTCCTCGCGTGTACCTCTGCTCCGCCAAGGTCTTCGCTGCTTATCTCCTCGTTAAGTACCTCCCTGACCACATTGGGACCCGTAACGAACATATAGCTTGTGTTGCTTGTCATGAACACCCAGTCAGTCAGGGCAGGAGCGTACACCGCGCCTCCCGCTGCCGGTCCCATTATCACTGAGATCTGGGGGATTATGCCTGATGACTGGATTATGTTGTTGAAAATGACGCCATAGCCGTTAAGGCTTGCAATGCCCTCCTGTATCCTGGCTCCGCCTGAGTCATTGATGCCGATGAAAGGTGCTCCCATCTTAAGTGCCATTTCCTGCACCTTGGCTATCTTACGGGCATGTACTATGCCCAGCGAACCTCCCATGATCGTGAAGTCCTGTGCAAAGGCAAATACCAGCCTGCCGTCTATCTTTCCGTGGCCCGTTACCACTCCGTCACCATAGGCCAGCTCCATTTTACCGAACTCCACACCCTGATCAGAGGGAGTGACATAGGCGTCTATCTCCTCGAAGGTGCCTTCATCGAAGAGCAGCGCTATACGCTCATGAGCCGTTAGCTTTCCCTTCGAGTGCTGTTTCTTTATCCGCTCGGCACTGTACTGTTTCTTCAGCGCCTCCTCTCTCTCAATGAAAGACCTGAAATACTTCCCGTTTATTTCCATGGATGAATCTTTGGCAAAAAGTGACTCTCGTGCCGTGCGAACGGCATGACAAAAGTCATTATTTTACCCCTTTTATGCAAATCTATTTTCGAACGAAAACAGATTAAGTGCCATTAATGTTTAATAAACAGGCAGATAAAAGTAGAACAGAAAATTATTTCACGTACGGCCTGATTGCGTCGGCCCATGTCTTGTAAGCCTTGTATGTGAGGTGAAGCCCGTCAACGCTGAAGCTGCGCGGCAGGTGATTCTCCTTGTCGGCCATGAGGCTGAAGAGATCTATGTAGGTATACCCGTATTCACCGGCAAGGTCCCTCAGTTTGCCATTGAGCTCCATGATCTGAGGAGTTTTGTTGGTGTGATTCTTTGCCTGCCCGGTGGCCGGATTCACGGGAAGGACACTCTGGACGTACACCTTTGTGCGGGGTGATTCGTTCCTGACCCTGTCAAGGATCTTCCTGTAGTTGACAAGTACCTCGTCAGGCGTCATGCCGCGCGACAGGTCATTTACACCGATCATGATGAACAGTTTCTTCGGCCGGAGCTTTGTAATGGCGTCAAGTCGGAGAAGTATTCCTTCCGTTATGTCGGCGCTTATGCCGCGGTTAAGGCACTTTTTGTTGCCGAGCAGTTCAAACCACTCAGCTCCGTCAGTGATGCTGTTCCCGAGAAATACTATTTCGTTCCTGATATCAGGCAGATGGTCATACATATCCTTGCTGTGCCACCAGTAAGCCGCGAACTTCGAACTGTCGGTAACGGCGGTCTGCGACTGTGAGCTGACCGAAAGGCTTAATGCAAAAACGGTAATGAGAATCAGAACAATTCTTGTCATCGTGTAATATTTTTAATTATCCGAATCATTTCGTCATATTGTGCCTCCATGTCGCGGAGCAGGGTTAACTGAGCCCTTACGCGCTGAAGGTTATGAAGGGGATGTCTGATCTTATAGTAGTTGTCCCCGTCAACAAAGTCTGTAAGGAAACGTGTAGCCATAATATATGTAAGCAGCTTCGGTGCGAAGGGGAGATATTCCTTCTCAGTATCATTGAGCGTGTTCCCTGCCTCTGAGAGGAACCCTTCGGCGTATGCCCGGTAGATTTCGATGTCCATCGAGACCGCAGAAAGGTCTTCTGAGTCTTCCTCGCCCCTGTTGGCAGCGGTTCGGATGGCATCCCCGAAGTCGTAATGAACATAACCCGGCATCACGGTATCGAGATCTATGATAAGAAGTGCCCTGTCATTTCTGTCAAAGAGGATATTGTTGAACTTGGTATCATTGTGGGTTATCCTTAGCGGGATTTTTCCGCTGGCGCCCAGCCTGATAATGGTTTTCATTTCCTCTTCGCGCAGGGTGATTTCTTCTATTTCGGGCCTGACTGATGCCACCCTGCCGGCGGGATCCTTGCCGACAACCTCATGGAATGTAACCAGGCGGGTTGCTATATTATGAAAATCAGGAATTGTCTCATGTAGAGGACTGCCCGGCAGGTCGGCCAGCATGGCCTGGAATCTTCCGGTGATTCTTCCCCCCTCAAAGGCTTTGTGGGCGGAGTCGACCTTTTCATATGACCTGTGGTCAGCTATGAAGACGAACATTCTCCAGTAACGTCCTTCTGTGTCAGTGATGAAAGATCTGCCTGTCTCTCTGTCGGGTACCAGTGTAAGGCATTCCCTTTTCAGGTCGCTCCCGGGTATGGCTGCAATTTTGTTTCTGAGGTGGCCGGTGACCCTCTCCATATTCTCCTGGAGGCCGGGAATGTCACGGAAAACGTTGCTGTTCAGCCGTTGCAGGATGTAATTGTCGCACTCCTCCTCTGCGGTTATGATCCGGTAGGTGTCATGTATATGACCGGGGCCGAATGACTTCCCTTCGCGGAAGGTGCCTTCGCCGCCGAAGCGGCTGAATATGCCTTTAAGGTCGGGTTCCATTGCGCTTTTCTATCTTCCCTTCAGTTTGTATCCGTGAAGCGAATAGTAGAGCAGGATAAGGTAGCAGGGGAGACATACCCAGTATGCGGCCTGTGTGGTGAAGATGTCAGCCAGCTTTCCGTATACAAGGGGTATGATGGCGCCTCCCACCACGGCCATCACAAGCAGTGCAGAGGCTGTTTTGGTGAACCTGCCCACTCCGTTGAGAGCCAGCGGCCACATTGACGGCCAGATGAGAGCGTTGGCCAGTCCGAGGAGAGCAACGAAGAGTACGGTAACCGGTATTGTAAGCGTCACCGCCTGGAAGGTCACAAGGTCCCTGAAGGGCAGCGTGATCTGCTGACCGGCAGGGGAGAGAACAGCGCCGAACGTGAAGATGATTCCGAGTACGGCTGATATGCGGAGGGCATTGACCTGTGAAAGCATCCTGGGTATGAAGATTATGCCGCAGATGTACCCTATTATCATTCCCAGCATTGTGAGCGAGGTAAAGTACTTGGCTGATGACATGTCAATCTGGAGAGACTGACCGTACCTTATGATTGTATCACCTGCTATGACTTCGACGCCTACGTAGAAGAAGAGGGCAATTGCGCCGGCTATCATGTGGGGGAAGTGCCAGATACTCGATTTATTGACGTTTGTTTCACCCACGGAAGATTCTTCGGCGTCAGTATCTACCTCGGGCAGGTGGGCAAAGCGCAGCAGGAGCCCCAGTGCCACCAGGATGACAGCCATGATTATGTACGGATTGATTACCCGGGTTGCCAGCTGATCAAGGATGCCTGCCCGCATTACTGCATCTGTTGCTTCTGCCAGTTGTTTGTCAAGTACATGGGAATCCTTCATAATATGTGCTCCGAGGATTATCGGGGCTATTGCACCGGCGAACTTATTGGCGATTCCCATCATGCTGATCCGCTTTGCAGCGCTCTCGCGGGGCCCGATGATTGTCACATACGGGTTCGAGGCAGTCTGGAGCAGGGCCATCCCGGTACCCTGGACAAACAGGCCCAGGAGGAAGATGGCATAGTTTCGGGCAAGCGCAGCAGGTATAAATATTAGTGCACCAACAGCCATGATCCAGAGGCCTATTGACATCCCGTTCTTGAACCCTGTCTTTTTAAGCACCGCCGAGGATGGAAGTGACATTACAAAGTATGAGATATAGAATGCCGTAGTGACAAAATATGCCTGGAAATCAGTCAGTTCACATGCTGTCCGTAAAAACGGAATGAGTATCCCGTTAAGCCATGTTATGAATCCGAAAATGAAAAAGAAAATGGCAATTACTGTCATGCCTACGATGTAGTTCCTTCGGCTCATCGGGGCCGGTGTTGCACCTGTGGTCATCTTGTTTACGATATGAAATTGTTGTGGTTAGTTATTTGGCTGCAGTGTAATATGCGGCGGTCCGGCATCAAAACTACTCTTTTTGGTAATAAACTGCAATATCACAGATCATTTAAAATGGGTACTGGCGGTTAGGCAGCGCTCTGGCCGGCGACAATTTCATTGAGTAACAAAAATGTTACCCCCGGCCTGCTTTGTTGACTGCTCTCCTGCTTTATAATCTGACTGCGAAATGTTAATTTTGCGCCAGAAACCAGAATATGAAAAACAGGGAAATTATTGAAAGGATAAAGAGCAAGAAGGCCTTTATCAGTGACATGGACGGTGTGATTTACCATGGCAACAAACTGCTTCCGGGCGTTCCGGAATTTGTGGAGTGGCTGAAGAAGGAGGGAAAGAAGTTTCTCTTTCTGACCAACAGCAGCGAGAGGACTCCCAAGGAGCTTCAGGAAAAGATGCTGAGGCTCGGAATTGATCTTGACGAAAACGTCTTTTATACAAGCGCTCTTGCCACAGCCCAGTTTTTGGCTACCCAGAAACCGGGAGGGACGGCGTACATTATTGGTGAGGCCGGCCTGATAAACGCCATGTACAATGCCGGTTACACAATGAACAACTACAATCCTGACTATGTGGTTGTTGGTGATACCCGGAGCTACAGCTTCGAAAAGATAGAGCAGGCTGTGAACCTGGTGCTGAAGGGAGCAAAGCTGATAGGCACCAATCCGGACCTTACGGGCCCCGTTGAGAATGGTATTATACCAGCCACCAAGGCGCTCATTTCACCTATAGAACTCTCAACAGGCAGGCAGGCCTATTTCGTTGGCAAGCCTAATCCGCTGATGATGAGGATAGCACTGAAGAAAATAGGCTGTTCAAATGAGGAGACGATAATTATCGGCGACAGGATGGATACAGATATAATAGCAGGAATAGAGTCAGAAATTGACACACTGCTGGTGCTTACAGGCATCTCAACTCTGAAGACAGCGGATAAATTTGCGTACAGGCCCTCCTATGTGCTTGAGGGTGTTGCTGACCTGGTTCAGTAGATAGTTCCTCCGGAATACCCTGAGCGTTCCCTCGATTTGTAACCCAGGTATCCGCCATGGTGCCGCTTGGCATACTCGGCAGCGGTAAATCCGATCTTTTCCATCATCAGGGCCACCAGCACATCACCTATTACAGTCATGACAGTGGTTGAGGTGGTGGGGGTCAGTCCGAGCGGGCACACCTCAGCAGGTCCGCCTGTGAAGAGACCCACGGTAGCCTGTTCCCATAATGGTGACGTATTGTTGCCCGAGATAACCAGTACAGGCATGTTCGGGAAAAGGTTATCCTTCAGTTCGAGAAGCTCGAGGATCTCACGTGTGCGGCCTGAATTGGATATAACAAGCATTAGATCATTTTCCTGCAGCACCCCGAGGTCACCGTGCTGGGCTTCACTCGGGTGCAGAAAGACAGCAGGTGTACCTGTGGAACTGAATGTCGTGGCTATGTCATGTGCAATCTGTCCCGCTTTCCCCATACCGCTTGTCACCAGCTTTCCCTTAAGCAGGTGCACGTGTTTATGTATCAGTTCAATTGCCTGGCTGTAGCTCTCCGTGACGGGTATCTTCCTGACAGCTTCAGCCTCCTGGTCGAGGATCTCTCTGACTCTGGTCTGCATGATTTTCAGAATAAGAACCCAAAGATATTTATTTTTAAATTTACGGGGCAACTATAACGTCATCCCCGGAAAAGCCTTTCTTTGGATGGAAAATCCCGGTGTAAAACATACCTGATGAGAACTCTTTCAATTGCCTTTACCCTGTTGATGCTGATGAATCCCGGCGGTTATGGTCAGAAAACACTCAGGGTAACTTATAAAAACATAGTCAACGGCAGGATAATTCCTGACGGACCGGTTACAGTAGCAGAAAGCAATGGCACGGTAGCCGGGATTTCCGTATCACAGGCGAAGAGCGACCGTCCCCAGATGGCCTCCCCGCAGCAGTCGTCATTTATTGATCTGGCAGGCAGACGCTATATCCAGATCGCTGATATGCCTGACGGATCGAGAATCAGCACTGTGACATCGTTCAGTGAACTGCCTGTACCGGAATTGAGCACCGATTCCGAAATCATTGCCGGATACAGGTGCGTCAGGGCAAGGGTAATCTACTTCTCAAATACAATCGATATCTGGTATACCACAGAGGCCGGGGTGGAAGGTACACCGGTGCCTGCATACGGTGTGCCCGAAGGTCTTGTGCTCAGAATCGTGCGCAACGGCAATAACGTCACCGAGGCTGACAGGGTGGAGGAGCTCAGAAAGAAGGAGTTTAATGTAACTCTTCCGGATGATTTCGGCAGGAGTGTCGACAGGATGACATTTGAGCACCTGCTTCGCGAAGCCTTCGTTACGAAAGTAACCGTCTTTGACAATGCTGTAATCAACTGGGAAGGGGAGGTCCAAAATCCGGTTTTCGGCCTTAAAGACACCCTCTATCGCTTTGCGGGAGGAACAGTGATACTTAAAAAGGTGATGCTTCCGGAGGTACATGACAACTACAGCCTTTTCGCGGAGGTGACTGAATATTCTGCCGGCGACGCCTATGACCGTACGGGAACAGTATTTGTGATCCCTCAGGGTGACCCGCTTACATTCCTTGACGGGCTGACGAAGGGTCACAGGGTTCTCCCTGTTCATACCGACAGGCACGGCAAGGAGTATACCGGCGTAGCGGCAAGTGACGACTACAGGCCGCCGGTGGAGCTTGTGAGGTTCTTTACCCCTTTCGGTGTCAGAGGCTTCAATGACAGACGTACCGTGCCGGGACTTATCTGGCAGGATTCAGCCTTCTACAAGCAGGAGATCACCCGTTATCTGCCGCTGCTGCGCGGCGAAGCATGGATAGGCGCTTTCATAGGCAACTACGACAGGGGAGGGCACAGGATCTCACTCAGGCTGAAATACTATCCCGATACCCGTGACCTTGAACCACCTGCCGGGGCCGGGAAGTGGATCAGCTCCGTTTTCAACACCCTTCCGATCCTTGAGATGGCGGGACAGCAGTACGGGACCATGTTTGACGGTGACACCCTTTCAGTAACTGCTGATATCCCGGAAGGTCTCAGATCACTGCATATGGTATTCATTACAACCGGCCACGGCGGCTGGGGAGGAGGTGATGAGTTCAACCCGAAGCTGAATGAGCTCCTTGTCGATGGACGCCGGGTCTGGTCATATATACCCTGGAGGAGCGACTGCGGCACATACCGGAATTTCAATCCTGCATCCGGCAATTTCTGGAACGGTCTCTCCTCGTCTGACTACTCGAGGTCAGGCTGGTGCCCGGGCTCTGTGTCCGAACCCCTGATTATCCCCCTTGATGGTTTGACCCCGGGCAGGCACACATTCAGTGTCACAGTCCCCCTCGGCAAACCGGAGGGAGGCAGTTTTTCACACTGGAATATAAGCGGGGTGCTCGTCGGGTCATTCTGATTGACTGACACTACCTGTCAGTCACAGAAATAATCTGTGTCAGTAAGTTCTGGTCATTGTGACCGGAATGACCACAATGAAATCTGCCAAACCCTTGTTTTCCTGCTCAAGGTCAGAAATATCCTCCTGCAGTACGGTAGATATTGTCGCAACCTTTATGCCGGGCCTGTAAAGCTTCAGGTAATGGATTATTCCCAGGTAATTGTCCGAGTGGTAGGCGCCGTTGTAATGAATAAAAATCTTTCCGGCAGGCAGGTTTACTGCAATGAAGTGAGCCATTGTGGCATCCTTGATTGCCTGAGCCCTGGGGAAGTTCGGGTTGGGTCTGGCACCCATACCCGGCATGCCGGGCATTGACATCATATCCTTGTAGCATTTCAGCTCGGGATCATATGATACAGGAAGGGGAGCAAGGAATTTCTTCGCCTCAGACGAAAGCGAGTCGAGCTCTTCAAACCCGCCTCGTGATACCATCGAGGCGTACCGGCGCGGCACGTTTGTTGCGATGAACGGCAGGCTGTTCTTCCTGGCAAACTCAACCAATGGTTTGTAATCGGTCTTGTAGTTCTTCCAGAGTTTGACCTCCGCTTCGAACTTATCTGCTTCATATTCAGATCCGAGGTACTCGTCAAGCAGTAACTGGTTGTCAGCCTCGAACATCTCTGCACCTAAAACAAGCCTGTCTCCTGCAACATTGTAAAGGTCAGCAGTGACCTCATATTCGAGCCAGTGGGCAATGGGATTGTCATGGAGTTCCCCGAAGAATACTACGTCTGCAGCGCTGATCTTTTCGATCATCTTATCGTATTTTACATTTTTGCCTTCTGAATCGTACAAACTGTATGCAGGCTTGTCTGACCTGAATGACAGGGTCAGTATGGAAACCAGTGTAAACACAATGGCGGTTCTGTTCATCATTAGGGTTTGCATGTGTTGAGAATTAAGATTTATTAGCATTTGAAAACAAATTAAACGATTATTTCCGGATTGATTTGGAATATCTTTGGGGATACAACAAAGGATCAATGAAAAGGTTATTCATTCTTCTGCTTGCCGGCGTTTCTGTCATCGCATGTGACAATAACGTTAACAGGCGCTCTGAGACTGTTCCGGCACCGGATACAACTGACCTGTTGATGGATGCAGATATGCAGAAAGTATTTTCCAATCGGAGGAAAGCGGTGCTTGACACAATCGGTGACGGTCTGCTGATGCTAAGGTCAGATTACGGATTTGACGGCGGACGTCATGAATACAGGGCGGCAAGCAACTTCTGGTACCTGACCGGCTATGGGCAGCCTGGAGCGCTGATGTCGATTTCCGGCAATGACCCGAGACCCTATGCTCTGTATTCAAGGGAGAGGAGCGTCCGTGAAATAATCTATTCAGGAAACCTGCCTGACCCGGGTGAACTTATAAAGACATGGGCTCCTGATACCGTGCTTGACTACGGGGAAGCTGACAGTATGATTGCATGGGCAGCCCGGGCAGGCAGGTGCATTTACGTTGATTTCCGTGACCAGGCAATGCGGAACCGTGCTGCTGAAATATTAAACCGTGAGAAAGCCCCGGCAGGGCTGCTCAGGGATATCGGCGCGTCACTTGCAGAGATGCGTGTACTCAAGGATGACCTCGAGGTGAGGATGCTGCAGAAGGCGGCGGATATAACCGGAATGGGTATCAGGGAGGTCATCGGGGCATGCAGGCCGGGAATGTATGAATATGAGATTGAAGCCCTCCTGGAGTATGTCTGGCGGCGTAACGGTTCCCCTATGCCGGGATTCGAATCTATAGTGGGATCGGGTGAAAATGCCGTTACGCTTCATTATTCTGCCAATGACCGGAAGATGAAAGACGGCGATCTTCTCCTCATGGACCTGGGAGCCGAATACGGGTACTACACTGCTGACATAACGCGCACAATTCCTGTAAACGGGAAGTTCACAAGGGAACAGAGGGAGATATACGACCTGGTCCTGCGGGCACAGGATGCTGCGATAGGGGAGATGAAACCCGGCGCACCTATGACTGCTGCACATGTGAAGGCTACAGGTGTGATCATGGATGGTTTATATGAACTTGGCCTTGTCACGGATCCGCAGAGCCAGTGGCAGAGAAAGTTTTACACAATCTATCACATTTGCCATTTCCTCGGCCTCGATGTTCATGATACGGGAAGCCAGGGAATCCCCTGGCCGATGATGCGGACCTATCTGACTGCTGACACCGCGGTGGGCAGACCTCTGGAAAAAGGGATGGTTCTGACCGTGGAACCCGGCATCTACCTCCGGGCAAACGGCCTTGATCAGCTGGAGATGCTCTACGGCAGGGAGGCTGGTGAAGGAGAGATTAAGAAATTCATCGATCAGGTCAGGAGTGTTTATGCAAAATACAGCAACATTGGCGTCAGGATCGAGGATGATGTGCTCATTACCGGTACCGGCAATGTTGTGCTGTCATCTTCCGTTCCAAAGGAACCGGATGATATAGAGAGGCTTATGAGGTGAACCGTTACTTTTTGGTCCAGGATGTCAGGGCAGATTTGACATTGTAATCCTTGGCATACATATAGGCGGTTTTGTTCTGCGAGTCCTTTATTCCGGGGTCAGCCCCTTTTTCGAGAAGAAGATTCACAATCTGGCAATGTCCCCTTGAGGCTGCCGCAAAGAGGGCAGTGGCGCCGGTGGCTGTCTTTGTATCTACCTGGGCTCCGCTGTCAAGGAGTATCTGAACGGTTTCCATGCTCCCTCTCAACGAAGCGAGTATCAGTGCCGAATTGCCGTTCAGGGTCTGCCGGTTTACCTCAGCGCCGCTCCGCAGCAACAGCCTGACTATTTCAGGATGGCCTTCCTGGGCCGCCAGGATCAGTGCGGTGGATCCGTTTTTGTCAGAAATATTCGGATCAGCTCCCCGGCTTAACAGTATCTCTGCGATTTCTGCATCGCCGTTCTGCGATGCAAGGATCAGTGCCGTGGATCCATGGTTATCCTGGATGTTGGTGTTGGCCCCTTTTTCTGAAAGCAGCCTTGCAGCTTCATTTCGGTCATATTCTGATGCCGCTATGAGGGCTGTCGCACCGTTGTCGGCCCGGATATCCGGGTCAGCTCCATTTTCCAGGAGTAGCTTTACCACCCCGGTATGTCCGTTCTGGGCTGCGAGGTACAGTGCAGTGGTGCCGTTTGCCGAGCACCTGCCGTGGTCAGCTCCCCTGGCCAGGAGGGCGCTGCAGACCTCTGCTGAACCTGCTTCAGCCGCATACATAAGAAGGGTTACCCCTGATTTATCGCTGAAGTCCGGTTCATCAACCGTTTTTGCAAGGGCAAGGGCCTGTCTGAATTCCCTTTCAGCCAGGGCATCCAGAAATTTTTTTGGAGTACTGCCTGACTGGGACTGTGCGGAGGCAGTGTTAATCAGCAAAAAAGCGGCAATGGCGACCGCACTGATGGATTTTTTCATAATTGTCGGACTGATAAGTGAATTAAAGTTACCGAAGAGTTCTTCAGCATGAAAAACATTTTTGACCTTCATGGCCAGCGTGTTGACGGACAGATGCTTTTATTGGATTTTATCCGGGTTTTACAGAACAATTTCCCGGTTTGCCCGTATAACGGATAAGTCAAAATATGTAAACCTGAATGGCATGAAAAAGATTGTCGTGCTGCTTCTTTTTGTGCTGACCGGGGTCGGCGCCTTTTCGCAGACTTACAGGAGCAGGTCAGCGACCATCAGGAGGGATGGTTTTGAGATTGACCGGACTGAGAGGTCAATAGTAATCAGTGACAGGGAAATAGTGATTTCCAACTATCTCAAAGAGAATACGGAACCACTGCAACTGGAGGTTTACCTTACCGAGGACAAGGAGGACCGTTTTGACGGCATCTGCAGGCACTATTACTGCAAACTGAAGGATGACGGGAGCCTCAGCCCATGCAAGAAGATAATCGTTATCCGGAAGCCCTACTCTATAACGCTTGAACTATATCTTTCGGATGATAACAAATATGTTCATGACCTGGAGATAAACGGTTAGGGGCCAAGGCACGTTTAGTTGACTAATTCTGCTCGACAACAACACTGAATCTTTCCCAGAAATTTGGGACAAACACCAGAATATCATCCCATGTGTTTGGAGTATTGTCAGCACCGGCATAGTGCTGGATAATATTTTCTGAATCGAAGCTGATGGTACTGGTAATTATCTTTGTTTCACCCTTGTCAGGAGGATATAATACCGGAGAAACATACCTTGAGGATCGGACCACCGAATGTGGCTGAGCCTGTGTGATCAACTCAGCCACGTCACCGGTTGGTATATTGTTCTGACGCACGATATAGGAAGTTTCTGTTTCACCAAATACAAAACCTCGCAGATAAATTCCATTCTTGATATCATATCCTTCATTTACAACATGATATAACAGGAATTCTATACCGCATTTCAATTTATTCCCCTGCTTGTCGAAGTATACACCCTGATACGATCCAAAGTTTGATTCCGAAATGTTTTCAGGCAGATCAATCTCCAGAACGAATTCCTGGGGGAGTATAAACAGATATTTCATTCTGATAT
>CAZOHL010000048.1:0-22316 GCA_964579645.1 uncultured Rikenella sp.
AAGCATGTCAGGCTGTGCAAATCTGAATGTTTCCATAATCGCGCTATGACATGTTTTTCATAAAGAGATACCTTAATAACAGCTCAAAACCGATCAGAACAAGAGCCGCGAGGGCCCATGACATGAACACCTCATCACGCCTGCTGTGCTCCCTGGTCTCTATCTTCGATTTCTCAAGCTTGTCAATCTCACCGTACACTTTCTGCAGGCTGGTATTATCCACAGCCCTGAAATACTGTCCGCCGGTCATCTCCGCTATCCGCTGAAGAAGAGCCTCGTCAATTTCCACCTCCATTTTCTGGTATCTGATGCCGAAGGGAGTCTGAACCGGATAATCGGCATATCCCATGCTTCCCACGCCGATCGTATAGACCCTTATACCAAAGGTCTTTGCAATCTCCGCAGCCGTCATCGGGTCAATTGATCCCCTGTTATTTACGCCGTCAGTAAGCAGGATTATAACTTTACTGATGGCATCGGAATCCTTAATCCTGTTGATGGCGGTAGCGAGTCCAACACCTATTGCCGTGCCATCCTCGATGATACCGCTCTTCACTTCCCTGAGCAGGTTGATGAGCACGGCATGATCCGTTGTCAGGGGGCACTGCGTAAAACTCTCGCCGCTGAATACTGTAAGCCCCATGCGGTCATACGGCCTTCCGCTTATGAATTCTGTTGCAACATTCTTTGATGCCTCCAGCCTGTCTGGACTGAAGTCGCGTGCAAGCATCGATCCTGACACATCAAGCGCAAGGATAATGTCAATTCCTTCCGTGGTTGAGCTCTGCCACCTGTCAACATTCTGCGGTCTGGCAATCACTACAATTACAAGCGCTATCGCAGCAACCCTGAGCGCAAACAGCAGGTGTCTCAGGTAGTGCCGGAATGTCCTGCGCCCTTCGGTAAAAAATCCCGCCGTGGAGAGCTTAACAGGAGCATTTGCTTTTCCCTGGCGCCATATGTAGTGAGCCACCAGGAGTGGTATGATGAGCAGGAACCAGAGGAACCATCCGTTCTCGAAGACGATGTTATGCATGGTGCCCTCCTTTCTCCTTCTCCCTTCCGGCAAAAGCGCCGCCGCCGGCTCCGTTTGCCGTCTTACCGGTCTTGTCCGTGTTATCAGCCGGAACTGCATCAGGGAGCCTTGTCTCTTCTACAAACCTCCCGGCATTCGCAATGGACAATTCATTCAGTGTACTGTCGGGCAGGTATTTGGCAAACTTTACCATGTCAGAAAGCGACAGCACCTCCTTTACGACAGCCATCTGGCCTGCAGTGGTTACAGATGCCTTCTGCAGCATCCGTACTGTCTCGTCCGTGGTCAGCTCAGGTGAACTGATGCCATAACGGTTGTCGATATATCTCCTGAGGATGTCCGAAAGCCTTGAGTAATACTCCTTGATCTCACCCTTCTGCCACAGCTCTTCACTCCTGAGAGCCTGAAGATCACGCAGTGCAATTACATGCGCCGGTTCGGGCGGAGCAGGTGGTCTTACAAAGCGTCTGAGAGGATTCCTTGGCAGGAAGCGTGCCAGAAGCCATACGATCACCGCTACAATCAGAGTGATAACAATCCAGGGCAGTATCTCCCGGAAGGTTACTGGCGCTCTTCGCGGGCCGACTATGTCAAAAATAACGTCAGTAGTGTCTGACGGAGTGACAGCGGGGCGGATTACGTCAAGAAATGAATAATCCGAAAAGAATCTGAGGAGGCTGTCGCCGGAAGCCACCCCAGCATAGAACGGCGGAATAGTAAATGACCCGGTATCAAATGCAGTGATAAGGTACCTGTCGGTGATTGTTACCGATCCGTTTGCCGAGACAGTCGTGTCACGCTGGTCCCTGCGCAGTACAATTATCTTTCCGGCCAGGGTGTCGGTAACGGCGCTCACTTCGGCTGACAAGCCTGAAGGTAGCTCTGCGGTGACAGTAAAGCCGATCTGGTCTCCGATAAGAATGACCGAGGTATCAGGCTTCGACGTGACCCTGATCTCCTGCCCGTACATAACCATTCCTGTAACAAGAAATGCCGTTATTGTTATAAATACCTTTCTCATAGTCCTATCTGTGCTTGAACAGTGAGATAAGCGGCTTGATATAATCCTCGCCGGTGCTGATTGACGCCATATCAACTCCGCAGCTGACAAAGGCTGAGGCAACTGCCTCATCATGTCTTTTCCACTGTGCTGCATAATCCTTCCTGACAGCTGATGAGGAGGTGTCTATCCATTGTTCATGACCTGACTCGGGATTCAATACCTTGATGAAGCCAACGTCAGGCATCTCCTTCTCTCGCCTGTCGCTTATGCGCAGGGCAACAACGTCATGCTTGCCTGACGCAATGCGAAGGGCATCGGTAAAAGGTGGCGCAATGAAATCGGAAAGGATAAAGGCGGTACACCTCTTCCTGATTATATTGGTGAGGTACCTGAGCGGCTCTGACAGCGATGTGGCTGACCCTGCAGGCTCATAACCGAGCATCTCGCGGATGATCCTGAGCATATGGCCTCTTCCCTTCTTAGGGGGAATATATTTTTCCACACGGTCAGAGAAGAGCATCAGTCCGACCTTGTCATTGTTGGCAATAACAGAATATGCAAGAACAGCAGCTATCTCGGTCATCATCTCCCGCTTGGTTGATGCCACCGTGCCGAAATCACCTGACCGGCTCACATCAACCAGCAGCATGACTGTCAGTTCCCTCTCCTCCTCGAAGACCTTTACGTAAGGATGACCGAACCGGGCGGTCACGTTCCAGTCTATGTTGCGTATGTCATCACCAAACTGGTATTCGCGCACCTCACTGAATGCCATGCCCCTTCCCCGGAAAGCACTGTGATACTCACCTGCAAAGATCTGGCGGGTCAGCCCGCGCGACCTGATCTCAATCTTCCTTACCTTCTTTAACAGTTCTGTCGTTTCCACTTCACTTACATATGGTAATTCCGCTCATGAGTGACTGTAAAGAACCATGTGTCACGGTTCACTTTGACAGTTATCATATTGACTCCAATCCTGTAACTCCATACTCCGTCCTTATTGTTTCCGTACTTCACATTCAGTTCCCTAATCTTTGCATCGTAGAGATTGTTGCTGTACGTTATTCTCACGCCGTTGCAGCGTCCCCTCTGGTCCAGGAAAATCAGCCATGTCTCATTATCGTCCTTTGAATAGTACTTCAGGTATTTGTAGAGATCGTTCCTGACCATATTGTCAGGCAAAAGACCCGGAAAATCCTTTGTCATGACGGCCCGGATGCTCTTTTCGGTCATGCCATAGAATTCCTGTGCCTTTACAGGAATGAGAAATACCAGGAGTATCAGTGACAGCTGAAATCTCTTCATCCTTCTACGGTACCTCAACGGTATTAAGAATCTCTGCAATGATCTGATCCTGAGTGATATTTTCAGCTTCGGCCTCGTATGTCAGTCCGATTCTGTGGCGGAGCACATCGGCACAGAGAGAGCGCACGTCTTCCGGAACCACGAATCCCCTTCGCCTTATGAAGGCATATGATTTTGCAGCCAGGGCAAGGTTTATCCCGGCTCTCGGAGAGGCTCCGTAGGCTATCAGGGGAGTGAACTTCGAAAGGCCGAACCTGTCCGGCTGGCGGGTGGCAAAAACAATGTCAAGTATATAGTTTTCGATCTTCTCATCGATGTACACTTCCCTGACAACACCTCTCGCGCGGATTATATCCTCCGGTTTGAGTATTGTCTTTGCAACAGGGAACTCGCTGGCCAGGTTTTCACGAATGATAAGGCGTTCCTCCTCCTTCTCGGGATAGGTAATGACCACCTTAAGCATGAACCTGTCAACCTGGGCTTCCGGAAGCGGATAGGTTCCCTCCTGCTCAATGGGGTTCTGCGTCGCAAGTACCATGAACGGTTCCTCGAGCCTGTAAGTAGTGTCACCGATTGTCACCTGCCGCTCCTGCATCGCTTCCAGGAGGGCGCTCTGCACCTTCGCAGGTGAGCGGTTGATCTCGTCGGCAAGGATGAAATTGGCGAAGATGGGTCCCTTGCGTACCACGAACTCCTCTTTCCTCTGGCTGTAGATCATCGTGCCGATGAGGTCAGCGGGTAACAGGTCAGGAGTGAACTGTATCCTGCTGAACTTCGTATCAATTATCGATGCGAGAGTCTTTATGGCAAGAGTCTTTGCCAGTCCGGGAACACCTTCAAGAAGGATGTGCCCGTTCGAAAGCAGACCTATGAGCAACGAATCTGTAAGATGACGCTGCCCCACTATCACCTTGTTTATCTCCTGCCTGACAAGATCAACAAAGGCGCTTTCCTTTTCAATCTTTTCATTCAGAAGCCTGATGTCGGTTGTATGTTCCATATATTGCTGAATTGTATTTTGCCCTTAATTAAAAGCTTCGCAAAGATCATTTCTGATATTAAAAAACCTTGTTAAATGTTGTTAAAGATGTGTTAAAGCGCCTTCCCGAAACCGCAGTGTCTGAAGAGTCGCACCATTATCGTCAGAACCAGTGGTATGAGTGCAGGGTTAATTCCCTGGCCGGCAATAAGAGCGACAGGAAACCAAAGGACAGAAATAGTTAACGTTAACCTGCTTAGTTTCAAGGACTTTTTCCCGGCGAGCATCATTATGAAAAGTACTGTAATCAGTACGTTTATTCCAAGGAAGAGCAGGTTGAGATGAAGTGCGTCATGTTCCGAGAAGATATTTGTAAAAACCAGCAGAAGTGCAATTACGCCGAAGATGAAATAGAGTATGAAATCAACTGCCTTTTCCAGTCCGGGTCTCTTAAAAACAAATGTCACAAGTACAACAAAAACGAATATGAGCCAGAAAACAGCCTGGGGCACCCATGCATTTACCCCTGTCTGTACTGAGGGGATGTCAACTACCGTCTCAAGAGGCCCTGCCAGCGGCTCATGCCTTCCGTCATGAACTATGATGCTTCCTGCAAAATTGTCTCTGAGGAATACGGGCAGGAACATCTCATCTGCCACTGTTGCCTTCCTGTCGGCCTGAAGCCCCAACAGCATGTCAGCCCCGAAATCAAGCCACGGCAGTACCATCTGATAGGAATCAATCAGCTGACGGAAGCTGAGGCTCTTCTCCTTTACCGGGTAGATGACAGTGTCAGCAGCAGAGGCAGCAACGATGTCACGCACCCTGGTGGCGCAGTTGTCAAAGAAGAAGTCATACCTGTACCTGATGTTTTCAGGCCTGAGGTTCTCATTAATCAGTATAAACAGCCTCTCCTTCTCCGCTGTGGTCAGGTTAAGCTTCTGCGACCATACCGATCTCCCCTCGGAAATGTATTCCTGGAGGAATCTTTCATAGCTGTATGCTCCCAACATATAGTCGAGCCTTCCCTTGGCAAACCTGTACACGAAATTGGGTGTTGAAAAGTCAAAGATGCCCCAGTTATAGACCATGTCAAATTCAGTACCGCGCATGGCTATCCTTAGTGCAGTATGACCGTATATCGAGTAGGCTGCGGTTCCCGGTGCGCAGGTAATCATATAGACATCTGCACTGTCAGCATTCTGTGCTTCAAGGCCGGGTGAAATTAACAGCATCATCAGTGCGGCCAGAAGGATTGCTTTTTTCATATTGAAGTTTTTATTCTTTAATAGATTATTTATCTGTTTGTCAGATACCTGATTTCCCTTCTCCGGAATCAGCCCAGGCGCCTGCGGCAGTCACTGCACGTTTCCATTCGCGGGTCAGCAATTCCCTTTCCTCCGGCATCATTTCCGGGACAAATTTACGTCCGGCCTTCCATAAGTTTCTCAGCTCATCCATCCCGCTCCAGTACCCTGTTGCCAGGCCTGCAAGAAAAGCTGCACCCAGGGCTGTGGTTTCAGTTACAGATGAACGGAGAACTTCAGTCTGAAGAATGTCAGCCTGGAATTGCATAAGGCCGTTATTTATTGTAGCTCCGCCATCAACTCTTAACTCTTTTATTTTCAAGCCGGAATCTTTTTCCATTGCAAGCAATACATCAAGTGTCTGAAATGCTATGCTTTCAAGGGCGGCACGCGCAATATGAGATGCAGTTGTGCCACGCGTAAGACCGGTTATAATGCCCCTTGCATGCTGGTTCCAGTAAGGAGCTCCAAGGCCTGCGAATGCCGGGACGAAACAGACGCCATCAGAGGAGCTGACCTGTGAGGCAAGAAACTCCACATCAGATGACTGCCGTATGATTCCGAGTCCGTCGCGCAGCCACTGCACCACGGCTCCGCCAATAAAGATACTGCCCTCGAGGGCATAAGTTATGTCATCTCCTATCTTCCATGCCACTGTAGTTATCAGCCTGTTACCGGAGGTCATCGGTTCGCTTCCTGTGTTCATCATCATGAAGCAACCGGTACCATAGGTGTTTTTGACCATGCCCTCGTCAACACACATCTGCCCCAGCAGGGCAGCCTGCTGGTCTCCCGCTATCCCTGCTACTGGTATCCCGGAGGCAAAGAGACCACTGGAATAACCGTAAATCTCTGATGATGAACGAACCTCCGGCATCATCGATGGAGGTATTCCGAAGAGGGTGAGAAGTTCCTGATCCCATTGCAGGCTGCGAATATTGAACAGCATTGTGCGTGATGCGTTGGAAACATCTGTGACATGCAGTCTTCCTCCGGTAAGATTCCATACAAGCCAGGAATCAATTGTTCCGAACGCAAGTTCGCCCCTCTCAGCCGACTCTCTTGCACCATCGACATTATCAAGGATCCATTTCACTTTTGTGGCTGAGAAGTAGGCATCAATTACAAGGCCCGTCTTTTCAGCTATCATTTTACCGTGACCCTCTGCCCGGAGAGTGTCACACAGTTCCGCAGTACGGCGGTCTTGCCACACAATTGCATTGTATACCGGCCTGCCGTTCCTCCTGTTCCATACTACGGTTGTCTCGCGCTGGTTCGTGATGCCGATGGCAGCAACATCAGAGCTGTCAGCACCGCTCCTGGCAACCACTTCCGCCGCCACGCCAGCCTGTGAAGACCATATCTCATCCGGGTCATGTTCCACCCAGCCGGGCCGGGGAAAAATCTGGGTGAATTCCTTAAGCGACGACGCAACCGGCTGCCCGTCACTGCCGAACAGGATGGCCCTTGAACTTGTCGTTCCCTGGTCAAGGGACAGAATATATTTCTTCGTCATCTCCGAATGAGCCTTGCCGTAATAATATGACAACGAATGTACTATTTTTTAGGTTAATGCAGTCACTGCCATCCTGCTCCGCTGATTCCGCAATATAAGCCCGTAAGATTCCGGAAATTAAATATTAAGATTAAATTTGGGTATAACAAAACCCACACTTTAATGGCAGACCGATACATTATAACGATAGGAAGACAACTTGGCAGCGGAGGACGGGAGATCGGGCAGAAACTCTCTGCCAGGCTGGGCATAGCGTTTTATGACAAGGAGCTCATCCGTATCGCATCTCAGCAGAGCGGGCTCAAGGAGGAATTCTTCGAGAGGGTTGATGAACAAAAACACTTCAGCCTATTCCCGGGAATACTCGGACTGCGAACCTCACTGACTGACGATTTTTTCTCGAATTACTATCTGAGCAATGAATCGCTGTTCAGGATACAGAGTGACGTGATGAGGAGGCTGGCCGGGGAGGGAGCATGCATTTTTGTGGGCAGATGTGCCGATTACGTTATGAAGGATGAAAGGAACTGCCTCAACCTGTTCATCAGCGCTGATATGTCAGATCGCATCAAACGTATTGCCGTAAGCCACAAGTTGTCGGAAAACAAGGCAAGGGAGCTTATTGAGCGAACTGACAAGGGGCGCTCATCATACTACAACTACTTCAGCGGAAAGACGTGGGGTGCGGCGGAATCATATCATCTGTGCATCAATTCTTCAGTGCTCGGAATTGACGAAACTGTGAGGCTGATATGCCATGTGGCCGCGTTCCGTTTCGGGCTCACTGAAAACAAAGACTGATAATCAGAACCTTGCATTTGCCGGAAGACTGTTACGGTCTTTTGTCAGCAGGAACGAATCTGTGGATGAATACCTGAAGCTGTAATCATACCTCCGTGCCAGTCTCTTTGAGTCCAGGACTACCGGATAGAGACAAAAACCCAGTCCCGCCGGCTGCAGGTTTACCACCCGGAGATTCCACAGAATCCACATAACCGGCCGGAGCAGTGAACAGGGGAACCTGTAAAACCTGGAGTCCGGCACAATGTCACCGACGACAGTGCAACTGTCAGGCGCAAGGTTAAATATGCCTTCTATTTCCGTATCTTCCAGAACCAGTCTTAACAGCTCGCTGAAATCATCCTCATGAAGGAACTGAACAGAGGTTTTCCTGAAGGAAGCTGGCAGTAACGGCAGCCTTAACAAAATGGAAACAACTGATTTGGGCTTTGAATAGCGTGGGCCTACAACAGTGCATATTCTCAGTGAAACGGCGCTTATCTGTTGATTGCCGTTAACCCTGAACAGCATCTGTTCAACCAATCTCTTGTTCAGACCGTAGGTATAATTACCGGGATTAAGAGGCTCACCTTCGTCAATCCAAAGGGGACTCCTCAGTGCGGGACCATAAATAGCTGCTGAACTTGAGAAAATAAACTTCCTGACCGATGGGGTCTTCCGTGCTGCCTCAATCACGTTGAATGATCCGCCCACATCCATGCCGAATTCTTCCTTCCTGCTTCTTATCCTGTTCATTGAACAGGCGAAGTGAAGCACAGCGTCAGGCTGTTCATGTGAGAAGATTTTCAAAACACAAGTGCTGTCGGCAGAGTTGCACTCATAGAACCTGAAATTCTCTTCACCTGCCCCGTCATCAGGTCTCCTTATGTCCATACCAATGACTTCGTATCCTTTTGCAGTAAGATGACTCACAGCAAGTGACCCGAGATACCCTGAAGAACCTGTGACAAGCACTTTCATCACATATGCACCTTACACTACAAGAAAATCCGTCTTTATACTTTACGTCATAATAAGATGATAAATTTGGTATTATTACTAATATAGTCACAAAAATAGATTATTTAAAGTGTCATGTCAATTATTTCACATATTATCTTAATTTGTGCATATATTAAAAATAATGGGTATGTCACGATCTGTAGCTGAAAAGTTATGCTGCCCTGCATGTAAGGGTGAGCTCATTCATGAGCCGGATAATAATCCTCTCACCTGCAACAAATGTGGCGTCAGATACGGGCATTCCGGCACTTATTACGACTTTCTTGAAGGAGCGGGACTGGTGTTCAAAAACCGGAGGGAGAAGTTTTTTCGATTGGTGCTCGCGAAGGTATACACTCCTCTTACAAACATGATGTTCCTTCTTTGCGGCGGCCCGAAAAGCGCAAGGGATGAGGTCATGGGCAGGCTGCGGGTGAAGCCGGGAGATGACGTGCTCGAGACGGGTTTAGGGTACGGAGAGAATTTCCTGTGGCTTGCCCGTAGGACTGAAGGGCTCCATCTGTATGGTCTTGACATCCAAAAAGAGATGATGTCACATTGTGTCAGCAATCTTCACAGGTGGAAGATCCCTGCCGAGCTGGCCCGTGCAGATGCTCAGAAACTGCCATACAGGGACAATGCTTTCGACGTGGTATTTCACCTGGGCGCAATTAACCTCTTTGAGGACAAGGGCCTGGCTATCCGTGAGATGATAAGGGTTGCGAAGTCCGGAACCCATATTGTGATTGCCGATGAAACAGAAAAGGCAGGAAGGCTTTTCAATATTTTCACCGGGTCAGCAGAAAAGGTGGTTCCCCCAGTTGAACTGGTGCCGGCTGACATGAAGAACATCACCCTCAGCACAATCTGGAGAGGATACGGATATGTTATTGAATTTGACGTGATGAAATAGAATGACAAAATCAGCCGCTCACTGCCTATTCTTTTGCCGCGCAGTTAAACATCCACTGCACTCCGAATTTATCACGGAGGGAACCATAATAGTCTCCCCAGAACATCTCACGGAGTTCTGCTTCCACAACTCCTCCTTCTGCCAGGGCTTTAAATATTCGTCTGGTCTCCTCCCTGGTGGCTGGCATAAGATTGATATATGCATTGTTACCGGCTGTGATTCTGAAACCCATTGATTTCGGAGCGTCACTGCCCATCAGCTGGAAGCCATCAAGGACAGGCAGACTTACATGCATTACCAGATCAAGATCCTGTTCCGGAAGCGGAGGCATATTTTCCGATGGCGGGACATCCCTGAACCGCATTATTCCTCCCTGGAATTCACCCCCGAAGACCTCCCTGTAAAAGGTAAAGGCAGCTTCGGCTTCCCTTTCAAAGTTGAGATAAATGCTTACCTGTGACATGTTTGTTGTTTTTAAGTGTCAGATATTCGCGGAGGTCCTTTTTGGCCGCGCATCCGCCGCAGTCACCGCATGACGATGACCTTCCCGGCTTCAGCGCCCTGATTACTGAAAAGAGGGCATATGATACCGCCGCAAGGACTATCACGAATGTAAATATATCCTGGTTCATATTGTTATGTATCTAAAACAACAATCTCCCTGCCTGGTTCACTATAAATGCCACTGACCAGGCAAGTACAGTTGTGTAAAACATGCTGAACAGCGCCCACTTTGTAGCAGATTCCTTTCGTATGGCAGCAATCACGGCCACGCACGGGAAGTAGATAAGAACAAAAAGCATAAATCCGATAGCCACATAAGGCGTAAAAACTTTCTGACCTGCCAGCCGGCCGGAGGTATGTTCCTGCTCTCTAAGCTTCTCTCCCAGCCCTGAAGTACCATTCTCAGCTGCTTTTTCCCCCTGGTAAAGTACCCCCATTGTACTTACAACCACTTCCTTGGCAGCCAGCCCCGTCACAATGCTAACACCAAGCTTCCAGTCGAAACCCAAAGGCTTCACCGCTGGTTCAATAAAATGTCCTGCCCGTCCAATCCATGAATGCTCCAGGCGTTCTGTCCGTGTTCCATCCTCAAGCCTGGGGTAGTATGAAAGAGCCCATATGATTACTGAAGCCACCAATATGATGCTTCCCATTTTGTGAATATATTGTTTCGCGTTAAACCACATGTGCATCAATGTGTTACGAATGGAAGGAATTCGATATGGAGGGAGTTCCATCACGAAAGGAACATCCTTGCCGGCAAAAATTGTCTTCTTCAGCAGCAGCGCGACTGAAATTGCAATCGCAATCCCGGTAAGGTAAACGGAGAAGAGGACGAGGCCCTGCCTCTTCTCAAAGAAGGCGGAGATTATGAGAACATATACGGGCAGCCTTGCACTGCATGACATGAATGGTGCAATCAGCATTGTCATTACCCTGTCCTTCCTGTTCTCAAGCGTGCGTGTGGCCATTATAGCCGGGACGTTGCATCCGAAACCCATCAGCAGAGGAATGAAAGACTTGCCGTGCAGTCCAATCCGGTGCATCAGCTTATCCATTATAAAGGAAACACGGGCCATGTAACCAGTGTCTTCCATGAGGGAAATGAAGAAAAAGAGAATAAGAATGTTTGGAAGGAATACAATTACACCACCGACACCTGCTATGATGCCGTCAACCACCAGGTCGTGAAATGATCCGGCAGGGATTAAGGCTCCTGCGAAGGCTCCGATTATACTGACACCTTCTTCAATCCATTCCATGGGGTAGCTGCCGGCAACAAATGTGGTCCGGAACATTATAAAAAGAAATGCAAGGAAGATCGGGTAGCCCAATATGCGGTGGGTCAGCCAGTAATCAGGATCTCTCCCGGATTTTTTATTTTCCCTCCTGCCGGCAGTCATGGTTTCGGCCAGGGCTCCTGCAATGAAACCATACCTGGCATCAGCCATAACCGAGTCAGCCTCCTGTCCGCAGGCCTTAGCCAGCCTGCTTCTTTCTGCCCTGGCCAGCTCCGGAATTGACAGATGACCGGAACTATCGGTGATCATTTCCGTCACTGAACGGTCACCCTCAAGCAGTTTTATTGCGAGATAACGGACGGGCATGCCGCCAGGGGATCCGCCGCTCCTGAGGATTTCCGCCTGCAGCTTTTCAAGTGACTTCTCCAATGTATTCCCGTAATTAATCCGGACAGGCCTGGAAATGGGGTCTTCATCCCTGAATACCGCCACAACCCGGTCAAGAAGATCTATGATCCCTCTTCCCCTTACAGCAACAGTAGGGACGACGGGAATGCCCATCAGGGCACCAAGTTCGTGGTATTTCAGTTTTGCGCCGCTCTTCTGCAACTCATCGTACATGTTGAGGGCCATTATAACCCTTACGTTCATCTCTGTCAATTGCGTGGTGAGATAGAGGTTTCTCTCAAGGTTGGAAGCATCAACAACGTTTATCACCACATCAGGCCTTCCTGCCAGGAGTCTTCTCCTCACAAACAGCTCTTCAGGAGTATATTCAGTAACTGAATAGGTGCCAGGAAGGTCCGTCAGGTTTATCCTGTACCCTTTATGGTGTATTGTGGTTTCCCTTGCCTCAATTGTCACCCCGCTGTAGTTGCCTGTCCGTTCATGAGCCCCTGAGGCCTGATTGAACAGGGATGTCTTGCCGCTGTTAGGATTTCCCACCAGAGCAACATTTATGACTTTCCCGTTCAGGTTGTGGCTATGTTGCCTCCGGCCGGACTCCTCTGCCCTGACCTGAGCCACAGTCTCAACCCTGTACTCTTCACCTGCGATTACTTCGACAAGCCAAGCCTCCTGCCTGCGCAGCGAGACATTGTAACCCATGATACGGTACTCCACCGGGTCAAGGAGCGGAGCATTCCTGATGACCTCCACATTTTTCCCCCGGATGAATCCCATTTCCATTATTCGCTTGCGGAATGCTCCGTGGCCGTGTATCTTTGTTATTGTTCCTTTCTGGCTTGTTGCCAGCTCAGATAATCTCATGATCAAGTCTTTTACAATGATACGCCAAACCTGAGGAAGCAGGCCAGGCAATGCGGGATGCCGCTCTGTCTTCCTGAGGGATGGATTATATACTGCAGATCAGGCTGCAGGTAGGTATGTCCGTTAAAATTAATTCTGTATGTAAGCTCGATAGCTGTCTCACACCCTGCACCACCCGTGAACCGGCCTGTTGTGACGGCCAGTCCGGCAGCGTCATTTTCCCTGCCTGCAAACAGACCCGTGACATTAACACCCATGGCAGCAGTCAGGTCAATAAAACTCTCTCTTGAAGGTGTATAGCCTGCCTGCATGAACAGGGCAGCCTGGCGGGTGCCGGAGCGCCACACGGTCTGATCAGCCATGAAGTATGCACCTACAGTTGGGCTGCAGATCGTGTCGGGCAACTCAGACCTGAAGAGTTTCTCTATAAAGTGATTATGTGTGAATACGCCGGCCTTGAACTCGCCACCGAATCCGTTGAACTCTTTATAAATCCTGAATTCCGACAGTGCAATTATTCCGTCTCCCTTTGTGAACTTCCACCTTGTATTGAAGGGATTGCTTTCGAACGGGGTCGGGCGGCCGTCAAAGAGGGCTGCCGCGAGCGAACATGTGCTACCGATGTCGAGCACCAGTGATATCCCCGGTGAGGTAAGAGGGTATACAGGTGCAGGTAAGTTCCCGGTTATTACAGGCATGATACCGAAAGAGCTGTTGAGGAAGAGAGCTCCGCTTTCAGAGACAGCAAAAATTGTATTGAGATCCTGTAAACCTGCCGTGATCTCTGCCGTTCCGAACCGTTGTCTTACCCAGAACTCCATCAGAAAAGTATGCTCTCCGGCTTCTATATTTGACGTGACCTGTGCATCACCAAACATATCTAAAGAGGGCATTGCCCCGATTGTGCGTACAACACTTGCACCAAAGAGGCCATCCCTCCATAACCCGGACAATTCTGTATCAAGGTTTGCGCTGAATCTTGCCATGCCAAGGAAGGCCGAGCCCTGCCTTAATCCTCCGGCGAGTGATCGGGCCATATCACCCGTCCAGGAAGCTCCCAACCGGAGGGCACGGCCACTGTCACTGTCATCAGCAGCAGAGTGTACCGGATAACAAACTGCAGCCATTATCATAATGGCCAGGGAGGCTGTTTTATACTTCATCACACCTGAGTTTCAGCATACGGCACAAAAGTACCTGTGGCTGAAAAAGTGTGAAATCCCCATTAATTATGATAATTCGGGGCGGTGTCCCCAGAAATGATGATTAAGGCAGGCAGAAATTCAGATACCGGTGCCGCGCGGCGTGATGTACTTTTTAACAACAGCATAGATAGCCAGGCCTGAAACTGACCTGATACCGGTCTTGGCCGAGAGATTCTTGCGATGCGTTATTACAGTGTTTGTGCTGATATGCAGCGCTTCCGCAATTTCCTTGGTAGCCTTCCCGGAGGCAAGCAGCCTGAGGACGTCTATCTCCCTGTCACTGAGGCCTGCGCTGACAGATTCGGCATCCGCTTTTCCGCCCGGGCCTGACCCTTCTTTCAGTGCGGCCATGATTCTTTCCGGAGGATCATTGATTGTTATCCTGTCATCGAACAATGACAGCAGGCTTTCGTCATAAAAGGCATACAACAGTGCAATAAGACGGGTGCCCGGAAAGGCAGCCTTTATAGTTTGCAGAATCCGCGGATTGCCCTGGACGAGGCCCGGATTCAGTATTACAGCTTCTGCCGTCCTGAGTGTCAACAAGCGCTGAATTTCTTCGGTCGAATCAGCCCTGAACACCGGGAAACGGCCTCCTGAATTACTTATAACAGAAGCAAGACCACTGAAGAGGAGTCCTGACGGCTCGGCAATTATAATATTAAACACCTTGCTCACCTCTTGTATTTTATCCTGGCTTCCATTGACGCGACAAGGGGTATAAGGATGTAATCCTCTATCCTTGAATGAATCCTGAGGTCATGCTCAAGCTCGTACAGTTTCATGAGCAGCATTCTGCGCATGTGTTTTACTTCCTTCATGGGCAGGTATTCGATCAGGAGGCTCTTCAGGTCGTCAAGTTTCTCTTCGATATCATCATGATGATCCTTGTATTCTGCAACTGAGTATCCCCTGATCTCTTCCTTCAGGTCCTTTCCTGCAAGCGTTTCGCTCAACTGCATGATATAAGGAAAGACGGTCTGTTCCTCATAGTCAAAGTGATTCTTTACTTCCGACAGGTACTCCATGAAGAATTTTTCAATCATGGTTGTCTCTTCGGAACTGCCGGCCCGGTTCATGCCAAGGATTATTTCCATGATGCCCGGGTAAATTTCATCACTATAGTAACGGTGACTGTTCCTGAGGTAGAGGAGGATTGCCGGGACCTCTTCACCGGTGAAGGAATTTTGAACACTGCAGTTAAGGTCGCCGTAAAGCCTGACGAAAGTAAGGAACAGTTCCCTGTCAATGCCGTTTTCGGAGGCCACCTCGCTTACCGATTTCTCCTGCAGCGGAAGCGTGATGCCCAGGTGCTCGAGAAGAAGCAGCAGGAATGGATTTTCCGAGACTGCCTCTGACATCCTTGTTGCGGATGAAACGTTTAATGCATTGTCCGTTCTCATTGCCTATTCCATGCTATTGTTTTCAGATAAACCTCCTGCCGGGGCAGATGTCAGAATGTTCGTGCGAAAATAACTATTCCCGGGCAGAATGATACTCATAAAATGAGAAGCTGCCTCGCTTTTCAGAGAGGCAGCTTCCAGGGTAATTAAATGTACCTTATAGTGTTAACTACGCAAGTCTTACATTAACGGCATTTAACCCTTTTTTGCCCTCCTGGAGGTCAAATGTTACCTCGTCATTCTCCTTGATCTTGTCGATCAGGCCGGTAGAATGAACAAAATACTCTTTGGATGAGTTGGCGTCCTTAATGAATCCAAAACCTTTGGACACATTGAAAAATTTAACAATTCCTTTATTCATGAGATGATTTTTAATTGCGTGCAAAGGTAAACGAGTTTTTGAAATTATTGCACGTTATAAAGGAAAAAGATAAGAAATGATTTGGACCGGACCTCAGTTACCTCTTCCAGAATGTGCGGGTAAAGAGGGCAAGAATTGTAAATATCTCGAGACGGCCTATTATCATGAGCACCACCATGGTCATCTTGGCAACGGCGTTGAAGTGGGCATAATTGCCCATGTTTCCTGAGGCACCCATACCAGGGCCGACATTGGAAAGAGCTGTTACTGATGCTGCTGCAGCTTCAATGGCCGGAATGCCGGAAAGAAGGATAATCGCCATCCCGGCAAGGAAGATCAGAACGTAAAGCTGGATGAAGACTGTCATGAGACTGTTAATGTTATCGGGTACAATCTGGCCATTAAGCTTTACAGGCATAACTGCTGAGGGATGAAGAAGTTTCACGGTGACGTTGCGAAGATTCTTCAGGGCCAGGAGGTGACGTGCCATTTTAATGCCACCTGTAGTGGAACCTGTTGAGCCACCGGCAAATAACAGCAGAAATATGAGCACCATTGCAGCCTGCGGCCATAAAGTATAGTCGGTTGTGGCATAGCCGGTAGTGGATATTATTGATGTAACCTGGAAAAATGCATGCCTGAAGGCTACCTCAAAATTCCGCTCAGAACCGGTGTAAAGAAGGAGTGTTAATGCCACAACCGAAGCAGTGGTGAAGAACAGGTAAAACCATAATTCCTCGTTGGCCTTAACCCGGGTGAAGTTTCTTCTGAATATGAAGTAATAAACGACGAAACTGGCAGCAGAAAGAAACATGAATATCCCCAGTAAGTACTGAATGTAGTTCGAATAACCGGAAATACTGGTATTTTTTGTCGAAAATCCACCTGTGGCAACTGTGCCGAAGGTATGGCAGATACTGTCGAAAAGGCTCATTCCCCCGGCAGTCAGAAGGACAATAAGCAGAGCCGTAAGAAAAAGGTAAATTGAAAGTACAGTTATGGCAATTGACTTTGTGCGGGGCATTATCTTTTCCTTCAGTGATGATTCAAGTGAGAAAAGACTGTATCCTCCCACCTTAAGTGATGGGAGCACTATTATTACAAGCACAATTATCCCGATACCTCCTATCCAGTGTGTCAGGCTACGCCAGAAAAGAATTGATTTTGAAAGGCTTTCGACATCAGCAAGGGTTGACGCCCCGGTAGTAGTATACCCTGAAACACTCTCAAAGAACATGTTTACAAAGCCATGCATCTCATGGCTGAAGGCAAACGGCAGTATTCCTGAGAGACTAAGTGCGAACCAGCCAAGTGTTACGCTCAGGTAGCCTTCCCTGGCAGTCAGCTTCTGGTGCAGCGGACTTTGAACCGGGAAGTACATGAGTGAACCCGGGATCATTGCAGTCACAAATGCCAGCAGAAACGGCCTGACGGGTTCCGAATAGATCAGGGCCACAGGGATGCAAAGGAGGAAGGATGATGCTGAAATCAGCAGGATAAGGCCATTGAGCTTTAGTACGGATCTGAAATTGATGGTGTTCATGCCACCTGCCACTGCAAGGCCGGAACTCCCTGGCTCCGGTTTTCGTGATTCCGGAGCGACTCGAACGCTCGACCCACAGCTTAGAAGGCTGTTGCTCTATCCAACTGAGCTACGGAACCGTACCGCGGTTTGTAAAAACCGCGGCAAATATAAGCACATTTTTCCGTTTGACAACAGGAATCTTTGCGCCGCCGGAAGGTCAGGCTGTCTTCATCCAATTAACCAGTCCCTTCTTCCCGATTATTTCCTTCAGCTCAGGAGGAAGTGGCTCGAATTTAAACTGCTTCTCTCCCACCGTAAGCATTCCCCTGTCGAAATCTATATCCACACGGTCACCTGCCATGTAAGCCTCCACGGCCTCCCTGTGAACGATGAGCGGCAACCCCTGATTTATCGAGGAACGATAGAAGATACGATTCACAGACTTGATTATGACAGCCCTGATTCCCAGGTGGGCAAGGCCAACGGAGGGATGTTCCCTGGAACTTCCGCAGCCGAAGTTATCACCTGCGATGATTATGTCACCCGCCTGTGCATTTTTACTGAATGAAGGATCAAAGTCACTGAAGAGCAACGGTAGTATGGCTGCAGCATCAGAGCTCATTACCGAGTAAGTGTGTTTACCGGCAAACATCTGGTCAGTGTTAAGGTTGTCAACATCTGAGTAATTCCAGACGGTACCTTCCCTTCTGTTCTCTCCCTCCGTTATGCTGTTGGTCTGGCTCTGAGGCGGATTGAACGGGAATATCTCGTCACCCCGGGTAACCCTGGGGTCAGTTATCACCCCTGTGACAGCCGATGCCGCCACCGTGGCCGGTGACGCCAGGTAAATGGAGGCCTCCTTGTTTCCCATCCTGCCCAGGAAATTCCTGTTGGCCGTTGAAATGACAATATGTCCGTTTGCAGGTATGCCCTGACCTGTGCCCAGGCAAGGACCGCAACTCGGACTGAGAATATTGGCACCGGCTTCGATGAGATCGGTAATTATACCCTCCCTGATGGCCTGAAGATAAATCTCCTTCGATGCAGGTATTATGTGAAGCTGAAATCCGGGTTTCACCTTCGCACCCCTGAGCACTGCGGCTGCCGTCCGGAGATCCTCAATCCTGCCGTTGGTGCAGGTGCCTATCAGGCCCTCATGTACAACAGTGCCGGCAACTGAAGCTACTGACTTGATGTTGTCAACATGATGCGGAGCAGCCACCAGCGGAAATACCTTCGAAAGATCTATTGATATGCGGCTGTTGTACTCTGCACCTTCATCAGCCCAAATGCCGGGGCTGTCAGATCCGATGAACTTCTGCAATACCTCATCAGCAGGGAAGACTGCATTCTTGGCCCCCATCTCTGAAGCAAGGTTTGCAACAGTCATCCTCTCGCTCACGCTGAGTGAAGATACTCCGTCACCATGAAATTCAATTGACATGTAATTTGCTCCGTCAGAACCCAGCATGCCTATTATCCACAGCGACAGGTCTTTTGCGCTTACTCCCGGACGAAGCCTGCCGGTCAGCTCAATCCTCATCGAAGGGGGAACCAGGAACCATGTCTCGCCCCTCTTCCATATCCCCGCTGCCTCTGTACGGTCTATTCCGGCTGCAAGCGCATTAAACGCCCCTGCAGTACAGGTGTGACTGTCAGAACCAACTATGATCATTCCCGGACGGGCATGATTTGACATCATCTGATGGCATATCCCCATTCCTGAGTCATAGAATTTTTTGATTCCCTGCCCTGAAACAATGTTCCGTATATCCTGGTATTGTGTTGCCAGCTTGGCATCTGCAGGCGGAGCATTATGATCGAGAACAATAACCATCTGGTCCGGATCCGAGACCTTCTCTCCTCCCATTTTCCTGAATGTCTGGAAAATGCTGGAGGTGTTGTCATGCGTCAGGATCAGATCGGGTTTCCTGAAAACCACCGCTCCCTCCGGAGCGCCCAGTACTTTTTCAACAAATGTCCTTGGTTTCATATACTGATTTATCTTTCGTTAAATTTTACCTAATAATCCTCCCTTTTTGTATATCTCATACTGAGCATCATAGAAGGGGTTAATTAAAGTTGAAAGTCCGTTGCGTTCATTCACTGCCTCCCCTGTCAGCATATTGACAGAAATGACATCCTGGTCTTTCAGATCGATCTTTTCAAAGGAGGTATATGTAAGTACCGGGAATGCAGCGTTGATTGCGTTTCGCTCATATATGACACCGAATGACTGTGCAATTACGGCCTGAATTCCCAGGGAAACGAAACAGTCAACTGCCTGCTGACGTGAACTTCCGCTTCCGAAGTTTTTGCCTGCAACTATTATATCACCCTTCTGAGCCCTCTTTGCAAAATCCTTGTATCCTTCCAGGTTATCAAATGCATACTGGCCCATTTCACGTATGTCAGTAATGGCCAGGTAACGGTTATGGAAGATCATGTCAGTGTCTATGTTGTCACGGTCTATCAGCCATACCTTTCCCCTTATAACGGTTGGTTTGTCAGCCTGAGCCTCTTTTGCAGCAGCGGCGGCAGTGGGCTGATTCTGGCTGAATCTGAATTCCGGCGGATTTTCAGGGATAATGTCAGGTGTTGTAATATACCCTGCCAGTGCTGACGCAGCAACCACTTCAGGAGATGCAAGAAACACGCTTCCCTGGCCCTGTTTGCCCGGGAAATTCCGGTTGCCGGTGCTGACAGTAACTTCTCCCTTTCCGTTTTGCCCTACCTGTCCGGCTGCACACCCTGCGCAACCGGCATTGGAAACAAGTGCGCCGGCATCCTTGAAGATATCCATCAGTCCTTCGTCGAGACACTGTCTCCAAACCGCATCAGTTGAAGGGACGATCTTGAGTACCACGCCCGGTGCGACTTTTCTCCCTTTCAGGATCTCAGCCGTCACCCTCATGTCTTCAATTCGGCCGTTTGTACAGCTGCCGATGAATGCAGAGTCTATCCTTGTTAAAGGAAGTTCACTTACTCCGACCGTGTCATGCGGTTCGCCAGGCCGGGCCACCATCGGCACGAAGGAACTGACGTCGATATCTGCTGCAATAGCATAGTCAGCATCCGGATCTGCATAGACAGGCTCGAACGGGGAGCGTGCCCGTGCGCGGCAGAAGTCAATAATCGCCGGAGTTGGCGGGAAAAGAATAATAATCGCCCCCATTTCAGTAGCCATTGAAGCAATTGTGATCCGTTCGTCGAGCGTCATCCTTTCCACGGCATCACCATACAGCTCGATGCTGTAACCAAGAAGGGTGTTGGCGCCATAGATGCGCAGAAGGTTCAGAATAACATCCTTTGCAGCCACCTTCTCAGGCATAATTCCTTTAAGCGTAAGCTTTACCGATGCCGGAACCTTGAACCATACCCTGCCGCTGTTCCATGCAGCGGCAATGTCCATATCACCCATTCCCTGACCGAATGCACCCACGGCACCCAGGATGTTTGCATGTGAATCGGTTGAGACGGCGGTGGCACCAGGCCAGACATATCCCTCCTCTATGAGCAGGTGTGTGCCAATGCCTGCATCGATGTCGTATACCCTGATGCCGTTGCCGCGTGCATACTGCCTGCAAATATGCTGATTGACAGCATATTTCTGATCAGATCCTGTAGGATTGCAGTCGAACGTGAACAGGGTCTTATCGGGGTCATCGATTTTCAGTCCGAAATCGTTCAGATTCTTAACCACATTGGCACCGCCAAAGTCCCTCGCAGCACGGGCGTCAATTGTAATATCAACAATGTCACCCGGCTTAACGATTGCGTATTTGGAGTGAGCAGCAATGATTTTTTCGGTTATGGTCATTCCCATGATCGAGTTTTTTGTTGGTTCAGAGGCAAATTTAGCAATAGGGATCAATCTCCGGCATGAAAAATATCATCAGTTGAGATCGAATTAACCGCAGAAGAAAAGAAGGGGTCAGTTCCGGTATTGTGCGCGGTAGTCACGCGCTGACATTCCGGCATGCTTGCGGAACTGCTTGTTGAAGTTGGACACGGTCGCAAATCCGCACTCAAAGACAATCTCGTTAATCTGGTGATCTGTTTCCCGGAGAAGGTAACAGGCCTTATTTGTGCGTACCTGGTTCACATAGTCTACAAAACCGCTGCCGGTGCTGCGTGAAAAGAAGCGGCTGAACGAATGCGGACTCATCTTTGCCACCGCAGCCACCTCCTTAACAGGGATGGCGCGGTAAAAATTATCCCTTACATAGGAGCAGACTTCTGTCAGACGGCTGTCAGTGATCTCATGTACGGCTTCGTGGCTGTCGCCTGAGAGTGTTTTGAACCTGGGGGCCGAACAGAGTATCTCGAGCAGCCTGAAGAAGCTTACCATCTTCTTCAATCCCGTATCAGACAGCAATCGTCTCATGGGCTCCTCTGCTGCTTCGCCGGTTTCGGGCGGAAAAGCAATTCCCCGGCTGGCATTTTCAAACAATTGCCTGAGGTCAGCCATCTCAAACTGTGACAGCAATGAATCACCCAGGGAATCACGCCTGAAGTGAACCATGATTGCGTGCCTGCCCGTGTCATTTTCATCCTTCCTGTAGAAGTTCCAGAAATGCCTGAGGTCAGGACCGTACATGACAATATCATAACGGTCAAAAAGTTCTACGGAATCACCTGCGACACGTGTGCCATTGCCTGAAATATTCAGAACTATTTCATACTCAGGATGCAGATGCAGAAAACTGCTCTCGTTATCCATCCATGCGGCCCTGAATCCGGAACCGTCGTCATGCCTGATGCTTATTATTTCAGGTATCATACTAAAGGATTTATTGTCAGAGGAATAATTGGCGCTATATTCAGTCTAAAATTACAAATTCCTGTTCTAATTAACAACCTGTTACTATGCACCTTCATTTTTTTTTGAAATTGTTTGCAAAGTTGTTGTATATGTATTACATTTGTAACAGAGACGAAATAAAAGAGGAGAGTAAGGGTTACTT
>CAZOHL010000049.1:0-12709 GCA_964579645.1 uncultured Rikenella sp.
GATCAATGCTCCGGCGGCTGAAGTGTCAGAAGCCGTAGATGCCGGTTGACCGTCCGTATCTGCCATCACCCCATTTTTCCCTTATTTCACCGATAGTCAAGCGGATCTCATCCACGTCGGTCGATGTCAGGAGTTTCAGCCTTGTCTCCTTAAACCCGGGAAGGCCCTTGAAGTAATTCGAGAAATGGCGTCTCATCTCCAGGATGGCAGGTTTTCCTTCCTTGTGTTCAAGTGATTTGTCAAGGTGGAGCAATGCCAGGTCGGCTTTTTCCTCCACGGTTGGCTCGGGAAGAATTTCTCCGGTATCAAGGTAATGTCGTATCTCCCTGAAGATCCATGGCCTTCCGAATGTTGCCCTCCCGATCATGATACCGTCGACTCCGTATTTTTCGAACATCAGTTTCGCCCGTTCGGGCCCGTTGATATCACCATTGCCGATTACAGGAATTTTCATCCTGGGATTTTTCTTTACTTCGCCGATCAGGGTCCAGTCTGCTTCGCCATGGTAAAATTGTGCCCTGGTGCGTCCGTGAATCGTCAAGCCTGCGATACCTGTATCCTGCAACTGCTCGGCAACGCTTACAATATTTTTACTGTTTTCGTCCCAGCCGAGCCTGGTCTTGACTGTTACTGGGATTTTCACTGCCCTGACAATCGCAGAGGTCATCTCAATCATCAGCGGGATATTCTGAAGCATTCCCGCACCGGCGCCACGGGCAGCTATCTTACGTACCGGGCATCCGAAATTGATGTCGATGAGATCAGGTTTGGCCTCTTCGGCCCGCAGGGCTGCATCGACCATTGATTCAACTATATGACCGTAGAGCTGGATCGCTATAGGCCTCTCATAATCGAAGAGGTCAAGCTTTTTCACGCTGCTGCGGCCGTCCCTGATCAGTCCGTCTGAGGATATGAATTCGGTATACATGAAATCCGCGCCAAACATCTTGCAGACATACCTGAACGACGGGTCTGTGATATCTTCCATGGGAGCGAGGAACAGAGGCTGCTCCCTGAGTATGGTATTTCCGAGCTTCAAATAGTGATTACTGGTTTTCCTGTTCAGCGCTGAAAAGTGTGGGAGAGAGATCTTTCCTTGTCATCTCATTCTTCCGGAACACATATACGAGACCGTATTTCTCAGCACCGGACCTTTTATCCTCCTCGGGAAGTGATGAGAAACTGGCTTCGATCTCGTTCCACAGGAGTGTTATCAATTCATCAGCTTCCTGGCGCATGTCCGAAGTTTTGTTCACGCACTCAGATGCCCTCCTGTTAACAGTCTTGAAATGGTTACGTGTTTCGAGGAATTTTTCATATCGTACTTTGACCACTGCTATTGTAGGGTTTGTAACAGGAGAGTTTCCTTTTCTGATACGATATTCCTCCCCGTCAATGATCCGCTTGCCCCAGGCTACCAGTTCGTTTTCGGTTGCCAGTGACGGGAGGGTTCCGTCATCGGATGCGATACCATAGAAGGTCCTGGTTTCGGGCGGCAGCTCACCCCTGGTTACGGCCATATTCATGACTCTAAGGAAATGGGTAAGGTAGAGCCTGGCCTTTCGGGCCGTATCCTGGTTTGCTTTTGCCTTTTCATTCTGGTTGACAAGCATCTGCCGCTGGTGGCTGATTGAATTCTCAAACAATGGCATGAAAGCCTGGATCCTGACGAGGGTTTTCATTGAGAAGGCGAGCCTGAAGGGAGGTATCTCCTTGCTCATTTCAATGGCTTTCTTAAAGGCTCTCAGACGTGCAGAATCCGTGTTGGGCAGGCGACGGTAGGGCATAAAAGGTTGATTTTGGTGAAGCTAATGTGCGAATATACGTTCTTGCGCGAATCTGGCAATACCCTTCGCAATTAAAAATGACTTTTATGAGGTAAAAAATCCATAGCTCTTGTTACATTAGCATTCTGGTATATAAAACTGATTCTGTTATGTTCGAAAAAGAAATTTACATCAAGCGCCGCCAAAGGTTGAAGTCCCTTGTCAGTGATGGTATTGCACTGTTCATTGGCAATGTTGAAGCACCGATGAACTACCCTGACAATACATATCACTGGAGACAGGACAGTGATTTTCTTTATTTTTTTGGTATTGATCTGCCAGGACTGACTGGGTTGATCGATTTCAATTCCGGTGATGAGATTGTCTTCGGTAACGATTTTACCGTTGACGACATAGTATGGATGGGTCCTCAGCCATCGGTTGCTGAACTGGCTTCGAAGGTTGGCATTTTGCATACTCGTCCTGTGGATAAACTGGATGACATGGTTCATTCGGCGCTCAGGGCAGGAAGAGAGATTCATTTTCTTCCGCCTTACCGGGCCGAAACAAAGATGACTCTTGGCGCTCTCCTGAAGGAGAATCCCTGCCAGATGCGCACCAGGGCTTCGGAGAAACTCATAAAGGCAGTGGTTTCACTGAGGTCAATCAAGGAAGATGTTGAGATTTCTGAGATTGAAAAGGCAGCTGACATATCGTGCGAGATGGAGACAACGGCCATGCGCATGTGCAAGCCCGGAGCAACCGAGCAGGAGATATATGGCGTGCTGCAGGGGATAGCCTACTCAAAGGGAGCCGGCCCCGCATTCCCGATAATTTTGAGCATCAACGGGCAGACACTGCACAACCATGTGCATGTAAATGTACTCAAGGAGGGGAGAATGATGGTTACCGATTGTGGAGCAGAGTCAAACATGCACTATTCGGCTGACCTGACGCGTACCACTCCCGTGGGCGGGAAGTTCAGCCAGCGCCAGAAGGAAATATACGAGATTGTTCTGAGGGCCAACACCGAATCAATAAAGCTGGCAGGACCCGGAATTTCGAACCGCGACCTGCATCTGAATGCCTGGAAGATAATTGCAGAAGGAATGAAGGATCTGGGCTTTATGAAGGGGGATATTGACGAAGCAGTGGCAGCAGGGGCACCGGCCCTATTCATGCCTCACGGACTTGGCCATATGATGGGCCTTGACGTCCACGATATGGAAAGTCTGGGAGAAAACTACGTCGGTTACAACGACGAAGTAAAGCGAAGTACACAGTTCGGACTGAGGTCACTAAGATTTGCACTGCCCTACAAGCCGGGTCATGTCTTCACAGTTGAACCGGGAATCTATTTCATTCCTGAGCTTGTTGCCAAGTGGAAGGCTGAAGGTCTGAACAGGGAGTTCATCAATTTTGATAAAGTGGAGAGCTATCTTGATTTCGGAGGCGCAAGGATAGAGGATGATGTTCTCATTACCCCCACTGGTTCTAGGATGCTGGGCAAAACAGCACCTAAAACGGTGGCGGAGATCGAGAACACTTGCAGGTAAAAACCTGTCCTACAGACAAATATGTGATCGGATGACGTAGCGCCGGGTCTCAGACCCGGCGCTACCTGCATATATGGTCAATATGACCTGTAATATTCCCGGTTCAGCCGGGCAATATTGAACAATTTGATCTGTTTCGGGCACTGAGCCTCGCATGCACCGGTATTAGAACAATTTCCGAAACCCTGCCTGTCCATCTCCTCTACCATTGCCCGCACTCTTTCCCTGGCCTCGGGCCTTCCCTGGGGCAGCAGTGCGAATTGTGACACCTTGGCTGAGACGAAGAGCATGGCTGAGGCGTTTTTGCATGCCGCCACACATGCACCGCAACCAATACAGATGGCTGAGTCAAAAGCCAGATCGCTGCTGTGCTTGCGGACAAGAATATTATTGGCTTCAGGCGCAGCACCAGCTGTCACGGAGATAAACCCTCCTGCAACCTGGATCTTATCCATGGCGCTGCGGTCAACAATCAGGTCCTTGATTACCGGGAAAGGTTTGGCCCTCCATGGCTCGATTGTAATGGTCTCGCCGTCCCTGAAATACCTCATCGAGAGGTGGCAGGTAGTAAGCCCGGGAACCGGGCCGTGAGGATACCCGTTAATATACATTCCGCAGCTGCCGCAGATTCCCTCGCGGCAGTCGTGGTCAAAAGCAACCGGCTCTTTATCTTCACTTACCAGTCTGCTGTTAAGCAGGTCCAGCATCTCGAGGAATGACATATCAGGGGAGACGCCATCCAGGTCATACGATGAGAAAGCGCCTTTTGCCTTCGCATTCTTCTGTCTCCATATCTTAAGTCTGAGCTTCATATCAGGATTGGTTAAAAATTACTATTTATAGCTTCTCTCCTTCAGTTCCACAAACTCGAACTTCAGCGGTTCCTTGTTGAGAATGGGTTCATCCCCGCCGTTGTATTCCCAGGCCGCCACATACGAATACTCGGAGTCAATTCTCTTTGCCTCGCCATCAGGTGTCTGACTTTCCTCCCGGAAATGGGCGCCACAAGACTCCTTCCGGTTAATTGCGTCAGTAATCATGAGTTCGGCAAGTTCGAGGAAATCAGCCACGCGGCCTGCCTTTTCGAGCTGTTGGTTCAGGTCGTCACCCTCGCCGGTGACTTTGAGGTCACGCCAGAACTCATTGCGGAGTTCCCTTACCATCTCCTTTGCCTTTTTCAGTCCTTCCTCGTTCCGTGTCATTCCGCAGTAGTCCCACATGATCTTTCCGAGGCGTTTGTGAAAGCTTGCAGCAGATTGTTTGCCCTTTATTGAGAGAAGCTTTTCAAGTCTTTCCCTTACTGTCTTTTCTGCCTCATCGAATTCAGGTCTGTCGGTAGGTATGCGGGGTGTTCTGATTTCTGCCGAAAGAAACCCGGAGATTGTGACTGGCAGGATGAAGTATCCGTCACCTGCTGCCTGCATCAGTGAGCTGGCACCCAGCCTGTTGGCACCGTGATCTGAGAAATTTGATTCGCCTATTGCGAAAAGACCCGGGATTGTTGTCATCAGTTCATAGTCTACCCATAACCCACCCATTGTATAATGGCCGGCGGGATAGATCTGCATAGGCTCCTCGTATGGATTCATTCCGGTGATTGCCTTATACATGTCAAAAAGGTTACCGTATTTGTTCTCAATAGCTTTTTTGCCCTGTTTCTTTATTGCATCACGGAAGTCGAGATTCACGGCCAGTCCTGTCTTGCCCACACCGTAGCCCGCATCGCACCTCTCCTTGGCAGCCCTTGAGGCCACGTCACGTGGCACCAGATTACCAAATGCCGGGTAACGTCGTTCCAGGTAATAGTCACGTTCCTCTTCTGGTATCTCATTTGCCGGCCGTGTATCTCCCTTCTTTTTTGGCACCCAGATACGTCCGTCGTTCCGGAGTGATTCCGACATCAGTGTCAGTTTGCTCTGAAATTCGTTCAGCTGGGGTATGCTTGTCGGGTGAATCTGCACGAAGCTCGGGTTGGCGAAGGCGGCACCCTTTTTATATGCTTTCCATGCTGCCGAGGCGTTGCTGTTGACTGCCAGGGTAGAGAGGTAATAGACTGTGCCGTAGCCTCCGGTGGCAAGCACCACCGCATGTGCCGAATGCCGCTCTATCTCACCGGTGATCAGGTTTCGGGTGATTATGCCACGTGCCTTTCCGTCAATCACAACAAGTTCCAGCATGTCCCGCCTCGGAAACATTTTTACTGTTCCGGCCTTGATCTGCCGGTTCAGTGATGAATAGGCTCCCAGAAGGCATTGCTGCCCGGTCTGTCCTTTGGCGTAGAAGGTGCGTGACACCTGAACGCCACCGAAGGATCGTGTGTCGAGGGTTCCGCCATATTCGCGGGCAAAGGGTACACCCAGGGCGGTATAGTGGTCAATGACCTGGTTGCTCACTTCGGCAATCCTGTAGACATTGGCCTCACGTGCCCTGAAATCACCTCCCTTGATCATGTCATAAAAGAGGCGGTATACATTATCACCGTCATTTTTGTAGTTCTTGGCTGCATTTATGCCACCCTGGGCGGCTACGGAGTGTGCCCTGCGCGGCGAATCCTGGTAGCAGAATACCTTGACATTGTATCCCAGTTCTCCAAGCGATGAAGCGGCGCCGGCACCGGAGAGTCCTGTTCCGATCACTATAATGTCCAGCTTCTTCTTGTTGGCCGGATTGACAAGCTTTGATGCGGCCTTGTACCTTGTCCACTTCTCTTCAAGGGGACCATCTGGTATCTTTGCGTTGAGAGTTATCATTACGTTTGGATTCTTCGGGTTATTTGAAAAACTGGATGACTAGAGGTATTACGGCAAATCCTGCAGGTAGGATTATGGCATAGAACAGTGAGATTGCCTTTATTACAGGTTTCCAGAACTCGTTTGACCATCCGAGAGTCTGAAAGGCAGACTGCAGGGCATGATAAAGGTGGAAACCGAGAAGCAGAAAGCAGATCCAGTAGAGGATTACATAACCTGGATTTGCGAACAGACTGTGTGCTACCGAATAAAAATTTTCCGGATCTCCCCCGACAATACCCAGCTTGATAAAATAGAAGTTGAAGAAATGGATAACAAGGAAGATAAGCACTGCTCCGCCGGTCCATATCACGAATCTCGAGAATGCCGAGGTTGCAGATTTATTTCTCACAGCATACCTCACGGGCCTCGAGCGCCAGTTCTGAATCTGAAGGATGAATCCATAGGTGATGTGAACCAGGATTGCGAGGATGAGTACTATCTCAACTACCTTCACAAGAGGAAAGGTGGCCATAAAATGTGCAGCACTGTTAAAAGGTTCCGGATCACTTCTCAGGAGCATCAGGTTTATGCCGAGATGGACAGGCAGGAACAGCAGCAGGAACAAACCGGCAAGGGCCATCACGAACTTCTTCGAGACAGCCGAGAAGAGGATCTTGTTCATCGGCTTTATACTTTTTTAAAGTGGGTTTTGTGAAAAATCTGAGAATTTTCTTACTTACCTGTAAATTTAGAAGTTTTTTTCATTAAACAAATTCTGATGAAAAGGAGTATAGAATTTGAAGGGATAAGGATATCATACACTGTTCAAGGTAAGGGGAAGCCGATCATTCTTCTGCATGGCTACATGGAAGCAGGAGAGGTGTGGGAGTCTCTGGCTGAGAGGCTGGAAGGAGACTACCGGATCATCATCCCGGACCTTCCCGGGCACGGTGAATCAGGGGTGAAGAGTGAAGTACATACAATGGAGTTCCTTGCTTCAGCAATGCGTGAAGTGATAGTGGATGCCGGAGAGAACAGAGTATTGATTGTCGGTCATTCCCTGGGCGGATATGTTACCCTTGCTTTCGTTGAGATGTACCCGGAGCTGCTTTCGGGATATGTGCTTTTTCATTCACATCCCCACGCTGACACCCCCGAGGCCATTGTTCGCAGAAACAGGGAGATTGCCGTCGTCAGGGCCGGAAGGAAGAACATCATGTATCCGGGAAATATCAGCATGATGTTTGCGAAACAGAATCTCGATTCCATGCATTCACAGGTTGAAAGGTCCGGGAAAATTGCTTCGCGGAATCCCGGAGAAGGTATTATCGCTCTTCTTAACGGAATGATAGTCAGGCCATCACGACAGCAAGTTCTTGAAAAAGGAGCAATTCCGCTGTTATGGATTCTCGGAAGGCACGACCTTTACTTTTCTCCTGAGAAGGCGCAGCGTGACATCGGATTGCCTCACAACGCCGAGGTAGTTATCCTGGAAGATTCAGGTCACCTCGGTTTCATTGAGGAGACTGATAAGTCAGTTTTCCTGATAAAGGATTTTGCGCGTCGTATAAACTGGTGACCTGCTTTCAGTTGTTCTCGAGGTAACTGAGAGCTTCCATCAGGGTTTTGTCAATTTCCTGCCAGATTGGATAGAATCCCTTGTTATCAAGCATATTGCGTGCGATATATGCTTTCAGCTGGATTTCGATAATTTTTTCGGAGATGCTGATCTGTTCCTTCCTTGCCGGCACACCGTTCTGACCTGCAAAGGCAACAAATTTCGTGAGCAGGTTCTGGCCGTCAAGCCATTTGGTGAGGGATGGCAGGTCAGTGAATTTCTTCAGGACTTCACGATTGTCTTCCGTAAACTTCATGGCATACCTGTAAAGCAGTCCGGAGTTCCTTATGGCGAGGAAGTATTCTGAAACTCCGGTCGTATCTATCGGGATAAAAATATCTGGCATGATTCCGCCACCGCCGTAGACTGTTTTGCCTCCCGGGGTGGTGTATCGCAGTGAATCATCATGTCTTATTGAGTCTGCCTCCTCAAACTCACCGTGCATGAACCGGTTGCCAAGGTCTTCGTAATATTTGTCAACCCCCTGGTCATATGGTTTCTGGATTGAACGGCCGGTTGGGGTATAATAGCGGGCAATTGTCAGTCTCATGCCCGATCCGTCCCGGAACATGACGGGTTCCTGGACCAGGCCTTTGCCGAATGATCGTCTGCCAATGATGGTGCCCCTGTCATTGTCCTGAACCGCACCTGCGAGTATTTCGCTGGCTGAAGCGCTCCATTCATCTATCAGCACCACAAGTTCTCCTGTTTCGAATTCGCCCTGTGATGTGGCCTTCATGTCTTGTCTGGGTGTCGACTTGCCCATTGTGAATACTATAAGTTTTCCTTCCGGAAGGAACTCGTCGGCTATCTGGGTCGCAGCATCCATAACGCCTCCTGAGTTGCCCCGGAGGTCAAGGATCAGTTTTCTCATCCCTTTGTCCTTAAGCTCATTGAGCCCTTTTTTGAATTCATCATGGGTAGTGAGTGCGAAGTTTGATATCTTGATGTAACCTACATCATCTGACATCATGTATGAAACATCGACACTATAGATAGGAATCTTGTCACGGATAATTGTAAATGGCAGGAGGTCACTGGCTCCTTTTCGTTCAATCTTCAGGTCTACCCTGGTACCGCGGGGACCTTTCAGCATTTTTACAACATCATCATCAGGAATGCTTTTGCCGGCGATAAGAGAGTCATTTACAAAGATTATTTTGTCACCGGGGATAATACCGGCTTTTTCGGAAGGTCCTCCGGGTATTGTACTGATTATAAGCACTGTGTCAGTCAGCATATTGAATGAGACACCTATCCCGTCAAAGTTGCCCTGCAACGGCTCGTTTGCCTGTGCAAGGTCAGTGGCGGGTATGTAAACCGAGTGGGGGTCAAGCTTACGGAGCATAACCGGAATGGCCTCCTCGATCAGGGCATTTCTGTTGACGGTATCAACATAATCAGATTCAATAATATCGAGTACCCGGCTCAGTTTGTCGTTTGAGGGTGGGAAGTTCGTATAAAGTCCGGTCTGTGGGTGGGGCATATAAAATCCGATCAGTATGCCAATTGCCACGGCAACACCTATTATCAGCGGAAGGTAGGCTTTGTTATATTTCATTTTTCTTTTCTCCGAGGTCAATATAAAGAAGCTCAATGTCAGCCCGTTTCAGAAGCTCAATACCGTCAAGATTACGGTACTGGTTGCTGTATACGACTCGTCTGATGCCTGACTGTATGATCAGTTTCGCACATTCCATGCATGGTGAGTCGGTGATGTAAAGTGTGGCGTTCTCACTTGAATTGTTAGACCTTGCAACCTTGGTGATGGCGTTGGCTTCAGCATGTAGAACGTAAGGCTTGGTCACGTTATTCTCATCTTCGCAGACATTTTCGAATCCGGCCGGTGTACCGTTATAGCCGTCAGAAATTATCATCTTGTCCTTTACTATCAGTGCCCCGACCTTTCGCCTCTGGCAATATGAGTTCTCTGACCACACTGCAGCCATCCGCAGGTAACGCCTGTCAAACTGATCCTGCTTTTCACCGTATGGGTGAATGGCATCCTTCTTAATCATCCTGTTCTGTTTCGCCGGCAAACTTAATCGATTTTGGAGCGATTTCAAAGTAACTGACAGAACCCCTTCGATCTGAAATTAAACATTCCCGGCTCAGCAGAGAGGCAATAATCCGGAAACCTGTCAGTTGCTGTCCTGCCAGGTAAATGCATGCGGCCATTTTGCGGTGTTTGTCTCCACCGATGTATGACAGATGAAACAGCCGTTTTCCTTTTCGGGGTTGCTTCCGCCATGTACTTCCGCATACTCATCAATCTCGTCTTCACCTCTCGAACTGCCATGACAGGTACCGCAGCTGCCAAGTGTTTTGGGTGATTTGCTGTAGGGCTGATATTGCATGGCCTGGTAATTATCGGCATCCTTCAGCGATGGGACCATTGCATGAGGACTGCCGTGGCATGCTGTACACATCATGTCGCCGTGACCGGTTGAATTCCTGTATAGAACCGTTGTTGAACCGGCGTCGGTTACTCCGGCATGACAGGAGGAGCAGGCTGGCTCGTTGACCCATGGTATCCGTCCGGACTTAGTGGAGGAAGCTACCTGACCGGCAGAGCCGTGGCAACGGACGCAGTTTCCGTCAGCAGCCGTATGTTTCTCACTCCGGTTGCATTTTGTGGTGTTGCCCGGATGGCAGTCGTAGCAGGATGCTCCCTTGTCAGCATGGAAACCGTGAATCGCCTCAGAAAGGTATGTCCCGGCCGTCCCTCTTCCTGTCTGTCCGAGTGCAGGACTGCCGTGGCATTTGGCACAGAGGACGGGTTTTGCCTGCATCAGGCTGGTTCCTTCCTCATCGTCATGTTCCCGGAGGACATCATTAAAAGCGTCATTGCCGTGACATTTGGCACAGTTGATGTCATCAGAGGTCGGTACCGTAGTCCTCGTGGTTGCCAGTGTCTTTCCTGATTCGTCTTTCACAATGAGTTCAGCAACCTGAAGAGGATCCCACACACCCATGTCATTTACGGGTGTCACAGGGATCCCGGTGGCCTCAAAATGACCGGAGGCGGCCTGCATCGTTCCGCTGAGCCTGTTGCCGGTGAGCCCTACATCATGCTGAAGCGAGGAAATCCCGAACAGCGCGGTCACATTGTCCCAGAATCCTCCGTACCCGCGTTTGTCGTAGGAGGTGGTATTGCCAATAATCCGGTATTCAATGGTTATCCCGTCTGTCACGATCTGCGGGGGATTGCCTCTCAAAACGACCTGGGCCACCAGGTTATTATAAGGCGGGAGAATAACCGCCTTGTCATAAGTGGGATTCAGACAATGCATCCCCAGATCATTCCATGCAAAGACAACATAATCCTGCGAGAATGCGGGAGAGCCGTTGTCTTTGTTTTTGGTGCATCCTGACAAGGACAGTACCATGGCAGCAACTATCATTGCTGCGCAGCCAGCCTGAAAAGTGAACTTCTTCATGGGATTATCAGTTTATTGTAATTTCTCCTTTGAGATACAGTACGGCACGTCCTGATATGAGCGTCCTTTCATCACGCAGGGTGCATTCAAGGTATCCGCCACGGGAAGATAATTGTTTTGCCCTTAGCGAAAGCTTTCCGAGGCGCGCAGACCAGTATGGAGTAAGGGTGGTATGAGCCGATCCTGTGACAGGGTCTTCATCTATCCCGATCTGTGGACAGAAGAATCTGGAAACAAAATCCGTGGTGTCACCCGGGGCAGTAGCTATGACGCCCCTGCTTTGCGTCTGCGTCAGTTTCCTGAAATCAGGCTTCATATCCCTTATTTCTGACTCACTTTCATAAACGAGCATATAATCACTTCTTCCCATATATGATTCTTTGGGAACGACCCCAAGGCTTTCGCTGATAAATGGCGGCAATTCGCATTTGACCGGGTGATCAACGGGAAAATCCAGCTCAAGGAGATCCCCTCTTTTCCTGACGGTGAGATGCCCCATCACCCTTGAGCGGAAAATTACCGTTTCGCACTGCGGCTCAAGAATATTCAAAACCACAAATGCTGAAGCGAGGGTTGCATGGCCGCACAGATCGACTTCCTCCACGGGAGTGAACCACCTTATCAGCCATTCATCCTTTCCGCGGGTGATGAATGCAGTCTCCGAAAGGTTATTTTCCATTGCTATCTTCTGCATCGTCTCTTCAGTGACCGGATCTGTCAGGATGCATACTGCTGCGGGATTTCCGGTGAATGGTCCGTGGGTGAAGGCATCAACCTGGTAAATTGGTATATTTTTCATTGCAGGAGTCTTTTTATTAATCCAAAGGTATCACCGTTTGGCGGAAAAAGGACTCCGGATCTCAGAGTATTATTATATTAGTACTATGATTGAGATTCCTGACACCGGCAAAGGTACCCGGATCATCAGGCTGACACCTGCCAGGTGTAATATATGGGCTGTTACTCGAAACGGCCGGACAATAATTGTTGATACTGGCATCTCATTTGACCGAAGCCGCATAGATCATGCCCTTGGGCGGAAGGGGATGATCCCCGAGGCTGTGATCCTCACCCACACCCATTTTGACCATGCCGGCAACGCAGCCTGGCTGCAGACCGAGTACGGTGCCGAAGTGGTAGTGCAGGAAGCCGAAAGTGCCATGCTTGCGAGCGGAGATATGCCGATACCAAACGGGACATACACCTTTACCCGTGGTCTGGTGAGCCTCGGCAGGAAGGTTGGTCCGGTCTTCAGGTATGATCCGTGCGTTGCAGAACATGTCTTTGCCGGTCAGTTTGATCTGAACCGTTTCGGCATTAACGGGTATATTATACATACGCCGGGACACTCACCGGGCGGGGCAACTGTGGTGATTGATGATGAGATAGCCCTGGCGGGCGACTCGTTGATAGGGACCATGCCCGGCTCGCCGTTCCCGCCCTTTGCCGATGATATACCGCTGCTTATCAGCAGTTGGAAGAAGATTCTCGATACCGGCTGCAGATCCTTCCTTCCCGGCCACGGCAAACCGGTAAGCAGGGAGGAGATGATAATTGAATACGACAAAAGAAAATAGACAGGTCAGGAGGATTCATT
>CAZOHL010000049.1:12809-21909 GCA_964579645.1 uncultured Rikenella sp.
ATGGAGCCGATAATAACCACCAGTGGTTCAGATGATTGTTTGTAGAACAGTACCGGTATTGCTGACATCCATATTGCATGGTATAAAATATCAGGGGCCAGGTATGTTGTCAGTGAATGCTTTCCTGCAGGCCTTACAAAGCCCGCCCACCTGGTCAGCCCCTTTACATCTGCAACCCAGTAGATTGCAGCAAAGACCAGGAAGCTGATACCGCTGCAGATCATACCCCAGCTGGGAGTAGCCATGATCTTTGATATAATGAACCATTCCCGCAGGATGAATCCCATGGCAAGGCAAACCATTCCAAGCACTATGAACATCAGTATTATTCTTATGTGTCCGGATTCTTTTTCTCTTCTGATCAGTATCCCCGCCAGCATTCCTGTAACAACTATCAGCGGAACATTACCCTGAATGAGTATTCCCAGAACCGGCCTCAGGGGATCGAGGCCTCCGAAAACTCCTGACTTGTCGAGGATATTAATCACCAGGAAGAAAATGACGGCAACCGAGGTCCATGCCACTGAATCACGGAATGCCACATATATCAGTGAAGCAGCCAGGTAACCCCATCCTATGAGGCCAAGAATGCCCCACCAGCCGGTTATCATCCAGCCGGGATTTTCAGCGGTTCCGGACCGGAAGATTATTGCAAGGAAGATCAGGGTTGCCACGCCGGCAGCCCTGAGTACCCTGAAAAGCAGTTTGTGCCTCCCTGCCGGGTAGTCATTCCATACCAGAAAGACCGAGATATACATTAGCAGTGCCCAGAGATTCCTGTCAATGCCGGTGGTTTCGGGATTGACCCTTCCGGAGTTGAGCATAAGCACCCCGATTACCAGGAGGCTGACAGTGCGGATTGCAATGTGAAGAAGTATTCCGGAGACCGGTTCGCCCTTTTTTATCCTGCCTGAGATGGCGAAAGGTATTGCCATGCCTACAATAAACAGGAATCCCGGGAAAACCCAGTCTGCAAGACCCATGCCGTCGAAATCAGCCTTCATATGACCGAGCCAGGCAGGAGCCACCTTCATATTCAGGTCGTTGACGAAGAGCATAAGCAGGAGAGTCAGTCCCCGCATGATGTCAACAGAGGCAATCCTGGCTCTCTTTTCCAAATTGGCCATAGTATCCTGGTTTGCGATTTAATCCTGCATCACTGTGATGAATTCCATAGTATCCCGGTGTGCGATTCAATCCTGCATCATTGTAATGAAATCCATAATTGGCAGATGACTCATATTTTGCTCCTTACTCCTGTTATGGATCCTTTGTAAAACCGGCCTTTTTTATACAGCAGCATATTTCCCGGTTGCCCGAACCCCATTCCTGTATCTACGCCAATGACTTTGTTTCCCAAAAGTGCCATGATGCTCTTTTGCGGAGTGTGTCCGACAACAATATGTTTTTTGCCATAGAAATCCAGAACAGAATCCAGGCTTGAAACGTCAGGGATTGTATCTTCGAAGTACCCCCTGTACCACACAGGACCATCGTTTCCGCCCAGGAGGTTTAATTCTCCGTCTTCGGGGGAAGAATAAATATCCTTCCCGGCGATACGTTCATGAAAGACCTGGTTGACCTCTTCGATCTTCAGTTCCCTTGTAACCAGATCAGGTGACACTCCTGCATGAACGAACAGGATGTCGTTTATTGTGATCATTACCGGCTTGGATCTCAGCCACCTACCCAGTACCGAGTTTTCCGAATAAAGGTCCGGATAATGTATACCGGTTATGGATTCGACCCTTGAGTATTTTTCATTATTATACCTCAGGTCGCCGGCAAGAATCATCAGTTCATGATTGCCAAGAATGAAATGGACCCTGCCACCTTTCCTGGCAGCCTGCTTTTCAAGTTTGAACAGATGCCAGAGGATTTCCGTTACCTTATCACCCCTGTCAAATGCGTCGCCGAGGAACACGAGGTGACCCTTGCCGAAATTCCAGTTCAGATCCTTATCTATGATTCCGTTTGCCAGCAGGTGATTCAGGTAAGTATCATAATAACCATGCACATCGCTTAATACCGCAATACTGTCAATGCCTTTAAAGGCCTGGTGGTAATCTGGCTTCGTTCTGAACACACTTGCAAGTTCCCGGTAGCTGAGTGAAATATCCGCCGGAAGCACCGTATTTTTTTTACCACCGGGCAACAAATATCCTTTATGCATCGTGCTGTTTTCAATCCACAGAACCCTGATAGTATCATCCGACATGAAACAGTACGGACCATCATTTATCAGGGTATCCCTTTCTGTTGAAGGACAGATGGCTGATAGATTCACTGAAAGAAACAGGAAAAGAGGCAGGACGAAGAGCCGATTCTTTATATTTGTTTGTACCAGATTCATATCCAACATCTTAAGGTGGGCATTGGGAATAATACTTTTTTTGCAAGATAATACTTCTTCACCCAAATTATTCCGGCAGACTTATCCGGTCTGTTCTTAAACTAATATTTGACTTGAGGCACTTCATTTCATATATTTACTATGATTTAGCAGAAAACAGGTTTTAAGCCAGCAACTTAGGTAATCAGTTCAAGAATTCAGGGCCATGTCAAATAATTTTCTTAATCTGGATAATCCGGTATTCCTGTCAATTATAGAGAGGTTTGGACTGAACCTGGTTTTTCTTTTCCTCCTGTTAAGGGTTGTTTATTACAGGTTTTCAAGAAAGGAAAACTACCTGTTCGGGTTTTTCCTGATGGGAATCGTAATTTTCTTTATCGGAGCCATGCTGAAAATTGTTGCAATGGAGTTTCAGATGGCGATAGGATTGTTCGCCATATTTACAATACTCAATCTCAGAACCATAAGTTTTGATGTGAAGAATATGGCATATCTTTTTGCTGTCATTGCCATTTCTGTACTAAACGCCCTCGATCTCAGGGGGAAATTCCCTTTCATGGGGGTTGTGATTTTCAATATCATGATAATAGGATCTGCTTTCATTCTTGAGAGCCTGCTTACCCGGAAGAAAAAGTACAGTACCCACCCGATCATTTACGATAACCTGGAGATGCTGAAGTCACAAAACAAAGAGGCATTGATCGCCAATGTTGCCGAAATGACCGGGCTTGATGTCAAAAAAGTTGATATCCAAAGTGTTAACTATAAGGAGAGGACAGCCGTTCTGGATATTTATTATAAAAGCTGATTAACGTGAACCCTTGCAATTTGCAAGCAGTAAGTCAATAAGACTATCCATGCTTCTTTGTTTTTCAAGCTGATCGAAGAACTGATCCAGGAAAGCTATAATATCCCTTTTATCAGATTTGCCCAGATAGGGAAATTCCGTTATTACGGAGTAGAACTCATCCTTCTTTCCAAGAAACGCCATAAGTTCATTCTGATAGACTTCCCGTGTCCGGCAGATACCTGAAAAGAGCCGATCGCGATTGGTCTCTATCCCTAATCCGGGAGGAGGGATGGCATATTCTGCATTTACAACTCCCGTAAGGTCAAAATCGAATGGAACCGGTATCCCCAGACCTCCAAGTTCATAATTCAGGGAAGTAAAGACCGTAACATTGTGCTGACCCGGTACCGACCAGTCCCAATTGGCTATCATGTAATTGAAGATAGCGAGCCTGTCAATCATATCCGGAAACATGTGGGACTGTGACAGCATTTTGGTCTTTACCTCAGTCAGATTCAGTCTTTCTGCAAGAAGAGCTTCAGGTTCTAGCAGGATTCCGAATTGTGTTATCGTTTTCCGTTTGTTTTCAGAGTCAACCAGGTCCAGGCTGATTAACCTGGCCCTGAAGCTTGTATCAGTGAGAACATTGTACAGTTTGTAAACAAGGTATTCCCTGATGACGTATTCGCCAAATGTTGATCCGGGCTGGCACTGGTTGACAAGCTTTATGTTTTTAATTCTGCCTGAATCAGATACTTCATACACGGGTTTCTTGAAAGTGATTCTTGCCGGCGGGTACTTGCATCTTTCGAAGCGTGACTGACCCCGGTATTTAAGGGTTACCTTTCTTTCCATCTCGTCAGTCTCACTGAAGTGAATGGTCATGGTTCCATCAACCGACTGGTCTCTTTCTGCCTTTTTCAGGAATTTGGCGACATCGAAGCGGAGCGAGACTTTTAGGAGATCTTCCTCTTCAAACAATGATAAATATCTTACGGGAGGTTTCTGATCTTCCGGTTGTTTCCTGTTTGCATCATTCAGGTCCTTAAGATCCTGCCCGTCAGTATCAGCCAGGTTGACCGGCTTTTTTACAGTTGTATCGATCTGACCGATGGACGGCAAGACTGAAAGAACAGTTAAAAAAAGCGAGCATAAATACAGGCGGCGATCAGCGCTGAACTTATTAAATTGGGTTCTGGCCATCATTTTGTTCTGTATCTGAACAACAATATTGAAGCAGGATTAGTTCTGCCTTCATTTGATATTAGCATGTCCCCGTTGTCTAGGAAGGAAATGCCCTCAGGCATACTGAAAAGTTCCGGTTTGAGTTCTTCGATATAGGTTATGGTTCCGTCCTCATCAAATACGAACAGCATCCTGTTCACGGCTGAAATTGCATAAAGCATATTTGAGATCGGATGTATTCCGATGTCAGACACCATGAGACTTATTATCTTTTCATCGTCACTTATTTCAATATGATTTTCTGCAGCGTACCTGGTTATATCTGCCAGATCAAACTCCAGAGCCACTTTTACTGAATCTTTGATTGACTGTGAATCAAGCTCCAATACCGCTTTTAAGGTATCTTTTGCTGACTGCAGATCAAGCGCGTAAACCGGATGTTTCTTTTCATCTTCGGAGCCTCGTCCGGGATTGTTTTTCGGGATGATCAACAGCCTGTGATTTCGCCTGTCGTAACATAGTCCTTCATAATCTGCCGGCAGTCTGACCGTGGAGCCGGGCTGTTCTGAAATTACTGATGATCTGTCATTTCCGGTTTCGAAAAGAGTGCCATCGCTTCTTAAAACATAATATGATCCGGCGACAGATGCTATTCCTTCATAATCGCCAGGAAAGTGAAAAATGAGCTGATCTCTGATTTCATTCTTAGTAATGTCGAAAATGAAGACTATGCCGTTTTCGTCCTGAACACAGGCCACAATAGTTGAATCGATGACTGATATTCCTGATATTTCGATAAGGACCGGAGGAAGAATTATTGTCTTGTCGGGATTGGATAGATCATATCCGAAGGGATTTGCATTTCTTACTGCAGCTGAATTGTTGCCACTGTCGGCCGGATGACCGCAACTGATCATGTTAAGATACAGAAAGACAAGTAAATACGATTTTATTTCAATCCCGTGCATAGGTACGGCGCTCTGATTGTATATCAAAGTTAAGCAACAGAGAAGCTAAAGTCAACTGATTGTCAGGGTGAGAGAGATTGAGTACTGAGGAAAAAGAGACGAGTGTGTCAGCACTCGCTATCACACTATCTATTTTTCTTTACCTCGAACCATTTCTACAAGATTTGGAATTGATTTGGTGAGTAGCTTCAAGAATTGACCAAATTCATGACGGATCTGAGAACGAAAGCTTAATAATTCTGCGTTAAGAGTGTATTAAAAATGAGATGACCTCAGGCTTGGCTATAATCTTATTTTATTCGACCGAATGTGGGGAACTTTACAAAAGTATAAAATTGAATAGACCCAGGCCATCTGGGAATTACATTGTCTGTTATAGCACGTTTTTTTTAGAAAGATTTGACGAAATCATATTAGGGGTTGATTAACCAGAGTTTACTTAGGAGATAAAAGTTCACAAAAAGCTATTAAAGAGTCAGGAATATATTATTTTCATTTACTAAATCTACTTTTCAGATTGAGACCAATTCTGTAAGACGATCATTTCCAAAAAGCCTACTGTTTATTTAAGCCTTCAGACATGAAAACACTAAACCATATGCTAAGTGCGATTGACAAATGTTACATCTTAATAATAGGTTTCATGGCATTGAAGATTCTAATAGGTTGCGAAAGGGAACCTCAAGATAAAAGTTTTCCGGGGACACCAGAAGAGATCGCCGAATCAGTGACTAATATCGAACGTATTCTAAAAGAAAGTGATGCCATAGTTGACGCTGCAATTTCTCTTGCTTTAAGTCAAGGCGGTTTAGTCAATACAGAAGAAATTGCCCAAAGCATTGACTTGATAGACGGGGTGCTGGCAGCTACACCCACTCCTTCAGGGGCGGCAATAGTATTAAAGCTTAATGATGGGACCTTTACAAATGTTCTAGTTGTTAAAATGGATGATGAAAAACTGTTCAAAATCATAAAGACAAAATCTACTGATGAATTAGATTGTGAAACTAAGTTGTCAGAAACTATATCTTTTTATCCCTATGGAAGTGGTAAAGCTTTAATTTTAGCCCCTTTTCAAGAATCCTTCAATACGGACTTGGTCAGGATCTCACGATTGCTAATATCATCTGGTTATATGGTTGACCAATTTATAAATAGAGAAGCGACTTTGGATCGCTTCAGGGGTAGTTTCTTAAATAATTATGACATAGTATTTATTGTTACACATGGATCAGCTGATGGAGTAACTTGGGATGGGACAGAATCAACACTTTTAATTACCGGAGAGGAGTTTTCAGCTAAGAAATTCAATGAACTCACTCAAGAAGAACGGAGGACCATAAATATAAGTTCTGTCAGGGACCTAAATGGTTATAATATTTCCGTATCAGTGCCCTGGTTAAGGCTTACTTCGAATGGAAGATTCACCAACACCTGGGTTTTTATTTTAGCTTGCGAATCTGCAAAGCTGGACGTTGGGCCAGCCTCGTTTTCAGAAGCATTTTTGCAGTTTGGTGCTGGAGGCTATAACGGATTTGATGAAATTATGTATGTCGAGGCTGCGAATCCAATTGCCAAAACAATGTTTGAGAAATTTTCATCAGGACGTTCATTCAAAGACGCATCCGATGCTGTGCGAAGTGATCCCGGGTTATTGGCAATGTCTTGGCTGCCAATTTTAGTCTTACCTGCGACCGGGATTGTTGGAGAGAGATTCAATGTTGCATCTTTTGATGATAATCAATTAAGCACTGAACCATTCTATATCAAATCTCAATGCTTGGATATAGAAGGGAATGTCTATAATATTGTCAAAATAGGTAATCAATGGTGGATGGCTGAAAATTTGAAAGCTACTAAATATAATGATGATAGTCCAATTCCTTTGGTTACTGATAATGACGAATGGGAAAGTCGTTTTTGTATCGAGGCACCTGCTTATTGTTGGTATGATAATAATGAATCTAATAAAGAGGTTTATGGTGCTTTATATAACTGGTACGTGGTGAGTACCGGGAAATTATGTCCAGCTGGCTGGCATGTACCCTCGGATTCAGATTGGAATATCCTTTCTTCTTTTTTAATTCAACCTAATGGTAATATTGGTGGAAAACTCAAAGAAGATGGCCTGAACCATTGGCTAAGCCCAAATACTGATGCGACTAACGAGAGTGGGTTTACAGCCCTTCCAGGCGGCCTGCGTATTAATGGATTTAACGCTATGGGTTCTCTTGGAAATTGGTGGAGTTCAACGGAAGGCAACTTGTCATTTAGTGCTCGTTACCGTTTTCTGATGCACGATACTGGTGGTATTGGAAGAGGGATAAACGGCACAGGTGCCGGTTATTCAGTCCGTTGTGTAAAAGACTAAGCCTCAGTTAATATCTGTCAGCTCTTATATTCCGGTTTCTTATGGATATTTCAACCATAAAGTCCTCATTTTTGGAAATTGGGTTCATTCAAGTATTTAATACTTCCATAAAGTCCATACGCTGGATTATCTGACCACATAAAGCAGATTTTGAGAAGCAACTAAGACATGCAGTTAACGTGATCAGGAATATGGATTCGATATTGTCCTCAGGAAGAACCGAAAATAAATTATTTTGATTGGTTCGATGTTCCCCGAAAAAATCATTTTTGACGGAGAAAATTGTCGAACCGATACATTTAATAAAGTTCTGGAACGGACATAGCAAAATACTAATGATTTATACGATAAAAAAAAGAAGAAACTGATGAAAATTCAGTTTCTTCTTTTTCAGTACCCGGAGCCGGGATCGAACCGGCACAGCATCGCTGCCACTGGTGTTTGAGACCAGCGCGTCTACCAATTCCGCCATCCGGGCATCTACCAGTCTGCAGTCAGCAGCGGGCAGTCAGCAGTTATGGAGATTAGTAGGCTGCGAAAATAGGATAAATATTTGAAAACCCCGCTACTGCCTATTGCCTTCTGCCTACTGCCTCAATTTAAGTATCTCTACCTTCCTGAATTCCACCGGATGGGATTCAGACTGCAGGGCAATATAACCCTCCTTTAGCGGTGTTCCCTCCGGTAGGGTGAATCCTTCCGGCAGATCACCTCCCACCTGCGGCTTTGAATAAGTCAGTACTGTGTCACCGTTGACTATATGATGGATAGTACTGTCAGCATAAACTACCAGCTCTGCCGTCACCCATTCGTCATCATAGAAGAATTTAGAGGAAGAGGAGGTGCAATGCTCGGTTATCAGGGCATCACCCATGACTATGTGCGTGTGAGGAGTGCAAACGTTCATTGTGGGTGTTTCACGGCCGGCAGTGCTGCCAAGAAACTGTACCTCCACAGATACGGGCCAGTCCTGGTTCAGTCCGATTGTTGCCGGATCCTGGCAGTGGAACATAATGCCGCTGTTGCGGAATCCCCATGAGGGACCGCCCGGGATCTGCTCACCGGTGAACCGGTATTCAACCCTCAGTTTGTATGAGGAGAAAGGTTCCTTGTAGTAAATGTGGCCGAATTCATACCTGAAGGTGTCATACTCTGCATATGAGACCTTCATGACACCATCTTCAACCATGAAGGTGTTTTTGTAGTTTTCTCCCAGGGGTGACCCCTTGATCTTGATGATCCAGCCGTCGAGGTTCTGGCCGTTGAAGAGAGGGATCCACTGTTCCTTCTGCTTCAGGGAACAGGAGGACAGCATCAGGGTGATTGTCGTAAAGATCAGGAGTTTATTCATCATTTGATTTAAAATGCTTGATGCCCTGCGGGCAAAATTATTTATTCAGGTTCTGTGTTACAATTCTCAATGGCCACGGCCA
>CAZOHL010000050.1:0-21898 GCA_964579645.1 uncultured Rikenella sp.
ACCGGGGTGAAATCCCATGGCACTACAATGATCTTGCTGTCGACTTCCATATTATAAACATTTACAGTTAGAAAAGTAAAATTACCCTTTTTGCCTGATTAAGTCAAGCTATACCGGTACGATTGAAAAACGCCCTCATCAGGTGAAAAATTGCGTTTGAGCACAAAAACAGTGCCATTTGCTGAAAGATCAGTATTGCAACAGGAACAAAATGCTAATTTTGCCTGAGTAATGCGATTATAATCTGATATGAGAAAAAAAGTAAAGGAACTGCTTGCAAGCCACGTAACGGGCGAAAAGGTGCTGGTCAAGGGCTGGGTAAGGACAAAGAGAGAGATAAAGAATGTTGCATTCGTGGCGCTGAATGACGGTTCGACGATAAACAACATTCAGATTGTAATTGATATAAACAATTTCCCCTCTGACCTTCTGAAGGACATTACAACCGGTGCAAGCCTGGCTGTAACAGGTACGCTGGTGCAGTCGCAGGGCAAGGGACAGAGTGTGGAGATCAACGCATCAGACATCACAATTTATGGCAAATGTGACCCGGAGACATACCCGCTCCAGAAAAAGGGGCATTCGATGGAATTTCTCAGGGAGATAGCCCATCTGCGCTTCCGCACCAACACCTTCGGAGCTGTGATGCGCATCCGTCACGCCATGGCTTTCGCAATACACAAGTATTTCAATGACAGAGGATTCTATTACCTGCAGACACCCATTATAACAGGCAGTGACGCCGAAGGCGCCGGCGAAATGTTCCATGTGACCACCCTCGATCTTGAAAACCTGCCGAAGACAAAGGATGGGAAAATTGATTATGAGCAGGATTTCTTCGGGAAGCCGGCCAATCTTACAGTATCAGGCCAGCTCGAGGGTGAGCTCGGGGCGCTGGCTCTCGGTGAGATCTACACATTCGGACCCACGTTCCGAGCCGAGAATTCAAACACTCCGCGCCACCTGGCAGAGTTCTGGATGATTGAGCCGGAGATGGCCTTCTGGGACATAACTGACAACATGGATCTTGCCGAAGATTTCACTAAATATCTCATCAGGTATGGACTGGACAACTGCCGTGAAGATCTTGAATTCCTCAACAAGATGATTGATAACGGCCTGATAGAGAGGCTTGAGTTCGTGCTTGCCAACAGCTATATGAGGCTTACATACACGGAGGCCGTAAGTATCCTGGAGGCAGCTGACCGCAAGTGGGAGTATCCCGTAGGTTGGGGCCGTGACCTGCAGGCAGAACATGAGCGTTACCTCGTTGAGACACACTTCAAAAGACCCGTGATCCTTACCGATTACCCGATGAACATCAAGGCTTTTTATATGAAGCAGAATGATGACGGAAAGACTGTCAGGGCCATGGATGTGCTCTTTCCGGGCATCGGCGAGATAATCGGCGGTTCGCAGAGGGAAGAGGAGCTCGATAAGCTGACGCGAAGGATTGAAGATCTGAACCTGCCGCTGAAAGATCTGTGGTGGTACCTCGACACGAGGAAATTCGGCACTGTGCCGCACTCAGGCTTCGGTCTGGGCTTTGCACGGCTGATTCTTTTCATGACAGGAATGTCGAATATACGCGATGTGGTTCCGTTCCCCCGTACCCCCCGGAACGCTGAATTTTAAACTTCTGAACCCGCGACTCCATGCTAGACCAGAAACTCCAGCAGAAACTGCTCCAGAAGCTCTCCCCGCAGCAGATCCAGATGATCAAGCTGCTGGAGGTTCCTGCCATGCAGATGGAGGAGCGGATCAAGAAGGAGCTTGAAGAGAATCCCGCACTTGAAGAGGGCCCTGAGGAGGAAGAGGTACAGGGTGATGAAGAAGATGAGGTCGATGATGACCAGGCAGAACGCGAACAGGATGAATTTGCACTGGATGACTACCTGAACGACGAGGATATTCCTGATTACCGCCTGCAGATCAACAATACCTCAAAGGATGATGAAAGGCGCGAAGATATACCCTATGCTGCCGGATCATCATTCCACGAGAACCTGATACAGCAATTCAACCTCCGTACTGACACAGACAGGGAGGACCTCCTCGGTGAATATATAATCGGTAACATTGATGATGACGGTTATCTCCGCCGTGAGGTGGAAAACATGGTCGATGACCTGGCCTTTCTCCAGAATATCACCACTGATGTCAACGAATTGAATGCAATACTCAGGATCATACAGGACCTGGAACCGGCAGGAGTCGGTGCCCGTGACCTGCGCGAATGCCTGCTGCTTCAGCTGGAGAGAAAAGACCAGTCACTTCCCTCGGTGGTTCTCGCGAAAATGGTTTTGACGGATTACTTCGAGGAGTTTTCGCGGAGGCACTATGAAAAGATCATGAACAGGATCGGGATTGGCGAAGGCGAGATGAAAAGTGTCATCGACGAGGTTCTGAAACTCAACCCCAAGCCCGGCGGCACTGTAAGTGACCCGTATGCCAGGTCGGCCCAGCACATAATTCCTGACTTCATCCTGGAACAGAGTGACAGCGGCCTCGAACTAAGCCTGAACAACAGGAACATCCCGGAGCTGAAGGTCAGCCGCGATTACAGCGAGATGCTGGAGTCATATTCCCGTGACAAGAAGTCGGGCAAACAGAACCGTGATGCCATCATGTTCGTGAAACAGAAGCTTGACGCTGCCAGGTGGTTCATAGACGCCATGAGGCAGAGACAGAACACCCTGCTGCTGACTATGAACGCCATTCTTGAATACCAGAAGGATTATTTCGCCGAAGGCGATGACACCAGGCTCAAGCCGATGATACTCAAGGATGTGGCGGAGATGACAGGGCTTGATATATCGACTGTGTCGCGCGTTGCCAACAGTAAATATATACAGACCCATTTCGGCATCTTCCCGCTGAAGTTCTTCTTTTCCGAGGGGATGCAGACAGATGCCGGTGACGAGGTTTCTACCAGGGAGATAAAGAGGATACTGCAGGAGTGTCTCAGCAATGAAAACAAGCGCAAGCCTCTGACAGACGAGAAACTGACGGAGATACTCCAGGAGAAGGGATACCAGATTGCACGTCGTACCGTGGCTAAATACAGGGAGCAGCTCAACATTCCTGTAGCAAGGATGAGGAAGGAGATAAAATAGGCCGCAGTACACTCTGACGGCATGGGATTTTCAGGATGAGGAAGGAGATAAAATGAACCCCGGGGACAATGAACTGCCTGACAATGGCAGAGGTGAGGATGGGAACGGAATGCATCCTGGCAGAAACAGGCTGCTAAAGAGGGCGGCTGAATTATTGTCTGTCATTTTTCACCCTGTATTCCTGCCGCTTTACGGGTTGCTTATAATATACAGCTCTCACACGCTCCACTCATTTATTCCGGTGCAGATCAAAAGGATGATTTTAATCCTTGTGACGGCAAATAACCTGCTGATGCCAATGGCCCTGGCTACTGTCCTCTACGCCCGGGGAGCCATCAGAACATTCAATGCCCGTGACCGTAACGAAAGGGTAATCCTGCTTTCATTTTCCCTTCTGATGTACTGCCTGACCGCGTTCATACTTATCAGGATGCAGGTCCCCGGTCTCTTCAGGGCTTTTTTCATCTCAATTGCAATAGTCACACTCAGCACCCTGCTTATAACAATCTTCTACAGGATATCACTGCATGCCTCAGGCATCGGCGGTTTGCTGGTGCTGGTTGTCTTCATGGCTTCTGTCTACAACATAAGCATGCTCTGGCAGGCAGTTGCAGTGGCGGTCACAGCCGGAGCAGTCATGTCATCAAGAATATACCTGGGTGATCATACCTCATCAGAGGTCTGGGCAGGGCTGTCAGCAGGGGCGGTGATAATGGGCATCTCACTCTTTATTTTGCTCAGATAGGACTACTGAAGCCAGCCTGTCAAGACTGTTCTGGCTCATTGTGACAAACCCGTAACGTCCGTCAAGGTGCCTGCCAAGGTACTCCTGTTCCGTCTGGCCGGGAGTGGGTATCAGAACTGCGCCCCTGCCAAGGGAGACCAGTTCCATCACTGAAGTATATCCGGCTCTTGCAATTACAATTAGTGCCCCGGAAATGATATGCCGCATTGTGGATGTGTCAGCTTCTGTAATGATTTTAATTTCCTGACCGGGGGGTGCATGAAAGTTCACGGGTGTTGCACACAGCACTGACAGCCGAAATTCCCGCAGTGATCCGGATACCTTCCGGAGCAGCAGGGAGCGCTGCGGTTCGGGCCCTGACAGAATAAGACAGACATAAGGTCTGGTCATGACAATTGCAGCCCCTCCTGTGTCTTTCAGCAACGGCTCGCCCTTCGCCCGGCAGGGCGCAACCGGGTCAGAGACTGACGCACCAAACCTCGAGAGGGGTCCGATGAAGGCGGTATTCCCCGGAAGCCTGATGCCGTGTGAGAGTTTTCCTGAAAGGTTTTCACTCCCGGGGTAATCAGGCACAAGGCAGAGGTCATACCTCCTTATGATAATCCGGTGAATCAGGGCAGCCACTGGCTCGAGAAACCGCAGGTACCCGGGGAATGCGATTCTGACCTGGTGTGTGACATAAACGGAAAAGATTTTCTTATGATAAAAGCCGAACCGGTTATCGGAGATTATCACAATCGGGTCAAGTTCTTTCGCGAGGCGCCTGAGGGTGGCATGCTCCCTCACCGCAGAAGCAACTATGACGGGAAGCTGCAGGAAGATACTGACATACTGTGGCAGGAAACGGGAGTACCTTATCCTCAGACCCGGGATCTCCAGTGTCATGACACCGGGCAGCTCCCCGGCCACCAGCTTAATCAGGGGTTCATCAGCTGCGAAGACCACCTCGCAGCCTCTTCGTTCCAGCTCTCTTGCCAGGGGAATCATCCTGCCGGCATGGCCGAAGCCCCAGCTGAGAGGGCTTATGAGGACTTTCGGTCCGTTCATGGCAGTTATCCCGAGACGCTGGTGGCAATGCCCAGCCTGTTAACCCTGCGGGCGATTGCATTGAGTTCGTTTACCGGCACTTTCCTGAGATTGTTGCCCAGCGGGGTATCACGGTGGATAGTGTAGATCATCACCTGCTGAGGCCTGAGCCTGGCTATTGCCTGAAGCCAGGCAGTGATCTCCTCCTCAGTTGTGTTGTCAACCGTCCGGCCGTCGCACTCACCCCTGACGAAGAGTGTCTGGATGATGAATCTGCCATCAAACTCCCTGGCATAGTCTTCAAATTTTCCAAGGTCGGTTTTTACGTGTGGCTGGTTAAGCTGCCTGACAGTATCAGCCAGGGCCGAATCAAGCTTGAGCATATTCTGGTCAACTTTCTTCAGCGCTTCGCGAACGCTTTTCCGGCGGAGCATTGAACCATTGGAGAGCACTGATACTTTCGCGTCGGGAAAGAACTCATCGCGCAGAGCCAGGGAGTCGTCGATTATCCCGGCGAAGTCAGGATGCAGAGTCGGTTCGCCGTTTCCGGCATATGTTATAACATCCGGGGCCTTGCCCTGATCCTTCATTTCGGAGAGTTTATTCCTGAGGGCCTCATATACTTCATGTCGAGAAGGAAGGAGCTCCCCTGGTTCCGGTTTGCCCGGTGTCCATCCGCATTCGCAGTAGATACAGTTAAATGAGCACACCTTGCGGGTAACAGGAAGCAGGTTTATCCCAAGGGAGATACCCAGACGGCGGCTGTTCACCGGTCCGAATACGATACTGTCAAAAAGGAAAGTCGGCATTCCGCGAATGATTGATCAAGGCTACAAATTTACACTAATCTCCGCACTCTGCTCTCAGGCAGCAGGCGCATGTTCTGCATGTCGAAGGGCTCCACCAGAAGCAGGCCGGGGCGCTTACCGGGTTCAATTGAACCGAGGATATCATCGCATTTAAGAGCCCTTGCCCCGTTGATTGTACCCCATCGTATCAGCTCATCTGCAGCGATTTCCGGTACCGCCTCCTGTAGTAGCTGCAGCTCGGTGATCATGCTGAGACGGTCTGCAGACGCCAGGCTGTCAGTGCCTGCAACAATCCTGTCAGTAACCTCCCTGAGCATGGCTGCCGGAGGCATTTTACCTGAAATATGCATATTTGACGACGGGCAAAGGCAGAACCATGTGTTCCCGGCCGAAGCAACTCTGGATGCCTCTTCCCTTGTGATTACAGTGTTGTGAACAAGCAGCAGGCTGGTGACGAGACGCGAAAGATCAAGGGCTGAGTCTGCGTGGCCCTGTGCCATTCTGCGTTCGTCATCTGATTCAAGGAAATGGAGAGAGATGACCGCGCTGGCCGGAATATGTTGTCTGATAAGTGCAGACAGGGCGGCGGAGACAGAATAGAGTGAGTGTGGCGTCACCTGTGCCTGCAGGCCCCTGAGCCTCATCTCCTCACACACCTTTAGTGCTCCGCTCATACGGATCTCCGCGAGAGAAGGATCAGAACCGAAGACCTCGGCGAATGTAATGTACCTGATCAGGCTCTTGCCTTTTATATCTGCAGTTATTGCGTTGTTCGAGATGTCACCGCACGCAACTACTCCACCCGTATACATCTCAATATCTGCGTTTCGCGCAGCGGTCCTGATATCGTCAGCTGATGCTTCCCGCCTGTCGCGAACGGAGGCGATGAAATCACTCAAACCGCCTCCGGCGGTAATAATGCCGCGCATATGAGAAAGTTCAAGATGAGAATGGCAATTGACAAGGCCCGGTATGATGACGCCGTTGTAGAACTCCATGGCGGCACTTTCCCTGAGGGAGCCGCCGGTATCCTCTACGCCGGTCACGGTTCCGTCATCAGCAACTGTGACGATGCCTCTCCTGAGTGGCCTTCCGGCCGAGGTGAACAGGTATTGAGCCGCTATTCTTCTCACTTTACTGCGAAGTCGTCAGCATGCACTATTCTGATGTTTGCAATACGGGCATGCTTTTCCCACTTTCCGGGCTGGTTGTCATGGTTCAGCAGCCAGCCCCGAAGACGTGCACCGGGAATGCTGTCGAGGGTATGGCTTATCTGAACGTTACGAAGCTGTCCGTCCTTGCCAAGAAAGACCTCCTGCCAGTAGTCACGCTTCTCCTCCCCGGTGCTGTCAGGGTAGCTGAAGTATGCAGTAACCCTCGGATTAAGACTCTTATCGTCATCAAAGACTATAATGTCGGCTTTGAGGATATATTCACCAGGTTTATCGACCTCTATGTCGAACCAGACAGGATCACGGATGAAATCTTCCGGCAGACGGTAGTCCGGCTTACCTGTCCAAAGGTTCTTTTCGGAAGGCTTTATCTCGTTCTGTTGGGTCATTACCTCTGTTTCCAGTTCGAGCAGGTTCCCGGTCACCCTGTCATATATCCTTGACAGTTTCCTGGGTTTACCTGTGAAATAGTATCTCATCGTGGCCTCAAACTGTTCGTAGGTGCAGCCGTGGCTCTCTATTACATCAGTATAGTTCAGGATTGAGTCGCGCGTTGCCCAGGTCTCCCTCATAGAAAAAAGATCCATCATTCCCGCCGTGAGATAGGTATCGGTAAGTATCTCAACAAGCTTGTCTTCCGGGATTCGCATTTTCCCCGAGGGCTTGTCATTTTCAGAGCCTCCGCATGAGATCATCAGCATCATGACAGCCACAACCATTATTTTGTATTCTGTCCTCATTCAGTCATTTTTTCCCTGTCTTTAAGCTGCCTGCTCGAGAGATAGTGTACCGGGTACCATGCGGCAGCGTAGCCTATTGCAAGCACTGTTGCAGCTACCACGAAGAAATCAGCAAGGTGCATCCTTACAGGATAGGCGTCAATAAGCAGCGATTCACCTGCCAGCTTTACGATGCCGAAGTGCTGCTGTGCGGCACACAGAATGAATCCCAGCAACAGACCGAGGATTGTTCCTATGAATGATATCATCCATCCCTCGTAGATGAATATCCGTTTTATCAGACGGTTATCGGCACCAAGGCTCTTCAGAATGCTTATGTCCCTCTTTTTTTCAATTATAAGCATTGTGAGTGATCCGATTATATTAAATGAAGCAATGATCAGGATGAATGAGAGGATGACAAAGATTGCCAGCCGCTCGGCTTTCATAACCTTGTAAAAGATCTCCTGCTGCTCATAGCGGTTTTGCACCAGGAAGCGGTCACCCATAACCTTCCTGATTGCGTCCTGTGTTTTTTTCTCGTCAGCTCCCGGTTTCATCCGCACCTCTATCGAGCTCACCTCGTCAGTGTAGCTGAGGAGTTCCCGTGCAAAGTCGAGAGGCAGGAAGACATACTTTGAATCGAATTCCTGTTCAACAGCAAATATTCCGGAGAGGAATATGTATTTTCTGGTGAACTCATTGTCAGGTGTTCCCCTGATCTTTGCCTTACGGTCAGGTATATATATTGCAAGCGGCGAGATAAAGTTAAGCCTCATCCCGAGGTAATTGGCCACACCAAGTCCGGCCACGGCATAAGGCCTGCCGTTTTCACCCTGCAGGATGAAGCTGCCATCCCACATTGCGGTATCCAGATCAGTTACAGTGGCGTAATTCGGTGATACACCCTTGATTGTGGCTATATACTGCTGCTCGTCATAACGGAGGAGAGCGTTTTCCTCAATTGTCATGGCAAAGACGTCAACTCCTTCGGCGGAAGCCAGTTTCTGCAGAATGAGGGTGTCGGGGGTGAACACTTTGCCGGCTACGGGGGTGATTTTAATTTCGGGATCAGAGGTGCTGAAGATACTTTTTACCATCTCCTCGAGGCCGTTAAAGACTGACAGGATCGTTATCAGTGCCATTGTACCCACTGTGACTCCTGCAACTGAAATTGCGGAGATCACATTAATGGCGTTCCTCGATTTCTTCGCGAAGAGGTATCTCTTTGCTATGTAGAGTGACAGCTTCATATGCTCTTGCGGGCAATAACCAGCAATCCGGTTCCCTTGGGGTGCTTTCCGTTCAGGTCAGCGTAGTTGAGCGCCAGCACGAACGGCATCACGGCAAGATAGTAGAAAGGCAGGAGAATAAAGAAGAGTTTTGAGGCAGAGAGCATGATGACCGGATATTTCATTGAAAGGCGCCATGCAATGCTGCCCGGCCTGCCGTAGGTGTATGACACGCTGATATCTGCGTATCCTGCGGTCCGGAGCTTCTCCGTTATCTCCTCCCTGCCGTATCCGTCGCGTACATGTTCTCCTATGAACGACTTATCACCATCGGAATGGACATCCGAACCACCCTGGTCAGAGGGGGTTGAAATAACAAGGTATCCGCCTTCTGCGGTCATCTTCAGAAAATTGTTGAAGACAGTGCGGTCTTCGGCAATATGTTCCATTACGTCAACGCACAGAATGAGGTCATGTTTCTCTCCGCTGATCCAGGTGACCAGGTCAGCCTCAACGGCCTGCACCCTGCCTGACAGGTTTGTCCTGCGGAAGAACTCATTGCAGTCGGCCACCTGCCCGCTCTTGATGTCTGCTGCGGTGATCTTCCATGACCGGAAGTGTGAAGCCATCCACCATGAATACTGGCCGAAGCCCATGCCTGCATCAAGAACCCTGGTACCTGAAGGAAGTGATGGTCTGAGTTTCTTCAGGGCCCGCCTGACGTGCCATGAACGGAGGAGCAGAATGTTCAGCAGCCTGTAGAAGAGTTTCCGCAGAAGCGGATGGCGGTTGAACACTTTACCCAGCAGCTCCTTGATAGGGTCATAGTGCATCGGGCTTACTCCTTTAACAGTTTGGAAATATTGTCGATATAATCGTTGCTGTCATCAATGAAGAAAGCTATTTCAGGGACGATGCGCAACTGGTTGCGGACCTTCTGTCCCAGCTCATACCTCAGCCTGGGAACACTTGTTCGGAGCATCTCGAGTGCGGCGGCAGACCCCTCCGAAGGAAATACGCTGATCCATGTTTTTGCAAGTGACAGGTCTGGGCTTACGCGTACCGTTGTCACCGAGATCATTTTCCCTGGTGCCAGCTCGGATCCGTGATGCATGATGATCTCCGCAAGCTCCTTCTGCACCAGCCGTGCAACTTTCTTCTGCCGTGTCGATTCCATTGTGGTTGAGTTACGCCGCAAAAATACGAAAATAGTATGGAGTTGTCGGTTATCTGTTATCTGTTATCGGTTATCGGGTGGGGGGGCGGATCACTTTGGCAGGGTTTAGTCACTTTAGTTACTCAGAATAGCTATTTTTGCACTGCAAATATTTCACGAATGGATACGGTAGTAAGCGGGATACGGTCGACGGGCAATCTTCACCTTGGTAACTATTTTGGAGCTCTGAAGAATTTTCTCAGAATGCAGGATGAGAATAACTGTTATTTTTTTGTAGCAGATTATCACTCACTTACAACACATCCGCATCCTGATGACATTCATGGTAACATCAGGCAGGTGCTTGCTGAATACCTTGCAGCGGGAATTGACCCTGAGAAGGCGACTGTTTATGTACAGAGCGATGTACCGGAGGTGACCGAGCTGTATCTGCTGCTTAACATGATTGCATATGTTGGTGAGCTTGAGCGTACAGCATCATTCAAGGAAAAGATCCGCAAGCATCCTGACAACATAAATGCCGGGTTGCTGACATATCCTGTATTGATGGCGGCCGATATTATAATTCACAGGGCCCACAAAGTGCCGGTAGGAAAGGACCAGGAGCAGCACCTTGAAATGACCCGCCGGTTTGCGCGCCGTTTCAATACAATGTATGGTGTTGAATATTTCCCGGAGCCTGATGCTTATAATTTCGGCAAACAGCTCGTAAAGATTCCCGGTCTTGACGGTACCGGGAAGATGGGAAAGAGTGAGGGAAATGGCATCTTTCTGGCTGACACGCCCGCCGAGATCCGCAAGAAGGTAATGAAAGCCGTTACCGATACCGGTCCGGAGAAACCCGGTGCCGAACCGTCAGAGCCTGTAAAAAACCTTTTTACAATAATGGAAGTGGTATCAGAACCCTCCACACTTCAATATTTCCGGGAGCAGCATGCTGCCTGCCAGATAAGGTACGGTGACCTGAAAAAGCAGCTTGCCGAGGACATCATCAGGGTCACTGACCCCATCAGGATACGCATAAACGAGATACTGAGTGATCCTGACTATCTTGGAAAGGTAGTGGCCGTTGGTGCGGAAAAGGCCAGGGCCAGTGCCTCAAAAACCATAAGAGAGGTAAGGGAAATAATTGGTTACAGGCCGTTTAAGCATTGACCACCGGGGCCCTCCCGAAGGGTGCATCCCTGTCAAAGAGGTACCGGAATGTAATGTGTGTCTTGATTATTTTTGCACCTATCTGGTCAAGGAGATGCATCATGGAGGGGTTAAAATCGCCTATCCAGTTAAATTCCAGTTCTTTGTACGGAAATTTGTCAGACATTGCCAGCCTGGCGAATGACATTATGAGGGCTCCCTCAACACCCTTGCGCTGATGTTCCGGCACAATCCCGAAAATAAGTCCGAAGGCCTTTGTCAGTTTATTCTTTATATGCCTGTACCATAGGAATTTCAATCGTCCCACATGATTCAGCTTGCCGTTGAGGTGCCTGACAATCTGGTTGACCTCGGGGAGCATGATGAAGAAGCAGACGGGTTCGTTTTTGTAGAAGCCGAACCAGAGCAGTTTCTCGTCGAGGACCGGTCTGATGCTCCTGAGGATAAGTTTTGCATGACCCTCGCTTATTGTCTTGACACCGGGAAACCTCGCCCACCCCTTATTATAGACGATCATGAAGTTGCGGGAAATTTCAGGCAATTCCTTCAGGGTCATGTACCTGAACGAATAGTCAGGGTTGCTGAAGACTCTTTCTGCTTTCTCCCTGATGACGGCGTCAAGCCTGCTGTCGTCAACAGGCATGTGGTACGTGTACTGATCGAAGTAGTTTCGGAATCCGTAACCTTCGAAAAGTTCCCTGTAGTAGGGCGGATTATATGGCATGCAATAGTTCGGGGGCAGGAAACCGTCAACCAGGAGGCCCCACCAGCGATCACGGTCACCGAAGTTCACCGGCCCCTCCATAGCGTTCATCCCCTTTTCCGCCAGCCAGTCACGGCAGGCGTCAAAAAGCATTGATGCAGCCTCCCTGTCGTTTATGCATTCGAAGAAACCCATTCCGCCCACCTGTTCTCCATGGGCGCTGGCGATCTTTTTGCTGTAAAATGCAGCCACCCGGCCAACAGCATTTCCTGCATCGTCACGCAGAAGCCACCTTATCGCTTCGCCGGTCCGGAACAGAGTGTTGGTGGAAGGATTGAAAACCGACTCGATATCCTTGAAAAGAGGTTTTATCCAGTTACTGTCTCCCCTGTTTATCGATGCCGGCAGATCATGAAAGTCCCTGATGTCTTTTTTGCTGCTGAGTTCAGCAAGCCTGTAACCACGGTTCATCACCCTCTGAATACCAAATTTTCTGAAAATTACACATTCATTTTGGAAATCCAAAGGATGGTGGGGCGGAGGTATCACTATTGCCTACCGCCTATTGCCAAATGCCTCATCTCAAATTTTGATTCTTGCAGACACGATGAAGTTTCTCCCCGGAGCTGAGATACCCGAAGAGTACGGTCTGTACCTCAGGTCAAGGAGGTTCTCTATCCCGGCGGTCAGTTCGAGCCTGTTGCCTATATTGTAGGAGGTCTTGAAATTAAGTGTGAACCATCCGGGTGACCACGGGTTGCCGTTTTCGTCTTCGGCATAGAGATATGGTTTATCCTTTTCACTCGGCGCCATCCGGTCATTTGTAATCCTTCCGTTGTAGACCCCATAGAGGTCAGCCTTAAGGGCAGAACGTTCGAAGATCAGGTGGGTTGCCCCGAAGAGTGGCGGAACGTGCCTTAACGGAGCCTTCTCGTCGTCATGTCCGGCGGTGAGGCTGAGTGAAGACTTGATCCGGAGGAATGACGAGGGTCGCAGTTCTGCCTTCAGCTGTGTGCCGTAGACGATTGCGTAACCGGCATTAACCATTGCATAGACCTGGCTCTCTTCTCCCTGGAAGATGATTGTAGGTTCCCCGTTGAAGAGAAACTCACGCCTCACCATTGCATTGTCAAGGTACGAATAGAAGACGGAGGCCTCTGCCAGGAGCATTTTGCCAAACTCCCTCGAGGCGCCCAGGTCAATGTTGTAGAGGTATTCCGGCCCCAGATCAGTGTTGGGCACCACCAGCACCCCGGGGGCAGACTCGAAGACCTTGCCCAGGTCGTCGAGGTTTGGAGCCCTGAATCCGGTCGACAGGTTGATTGTCAGCTCCGTACGGCCGTCGGGTCTGTATACTGCACCGGCAGCCCCTGTGAGTGCGCCGTTGCCTGATTCGATTGTGGTGAACGGAAAGTCATACCATGAGTTGTCAGCTATTTCCGAATTCAGGCTGACGTGGTTGTATCTTGCTCCCGTTGTGACGGTGAACTTCCGGCTCAGGTTGAACTTGTAACCCCCGTAGAGGGAGAAACTGTTATAGATATTCCTGCCATTGGGATAGCGTGACCCGGCAGGCTCGGTTTCCCCGGTCAGGATATTTCTTGTGTCGGCGGTGCTGCTGATATTGTTATATACATATTCGGCGCCGTAGTAGACCAGGTTGTCTCTCTTACCTGTCTTTTTGTCGAAGTCGAGGTTGGCCGACCAAATCCCGACTTTTTCGAATTGTTCATTGAGAGCCGTTTTATTGAGAGCCCTGTCATGGCGACTCTCGCGGTAATCCTGCCTTGCCACTGTCAGGCGGATCTCATCAAAGAGGTCCGCCGGCCTGTCATAGCGGAGTGACGCATTGGTCATCATCCACACCTGCGGCCCGTAATACCAGTCGCCGTACCTCAGGGTCCCGCCCTTTACCTGAATGAGCCTGTCATAGCGCGGGACATCGGAGAGGTGCGAGTAGTGGTGTGCAAGATCAATATCGAGGTGTTTTCCCGCCTTGAAGCGGAACTTATTTGTGGTGTTCAGCTGCCTGTAGCCGGAGGCCACCTGCCTGCGGGGGTTGCTGTTCAAAATGACGCTGTCACGGTTTCCGATGCGCACCTGGTATTCATTTCGAAGGTATTCGGTGTGTGACACTGACCCCATTACCAGGTCACCGAAGTCGGACCAGGTAACTGAAGACAGGAAGGCAATTCGTCTGCCACCGGCGTTGATCCATGCATGGTATGTCTGTTCACCGGCAGCCGACGACCAGCGTGCCATTGCCTCGCCTTTGACGAAAAGGGAGTCACCTGTCGAGAACAGAGCCCTCCGGGTATGGAAGTCCATGACTCCGCCGAGAGCATCACTGCCATACATGGTTGCACCCGGGCCGAAGATAATTTCTGTCCGTTCTATTATGTTCGGATCGATTGAAATTACATTCTGAATGTTGCCCTCCCGGTAGATTGCATTGTTCATTCTCACCCCGTCAATGTTTATCAGTACCCTGTTGGTAGCAAAACCTCGTATCATGGGGCTGCCTCCTCCAAGCTGACTCTTCTGCACGAAAACGTCACCCATTGATACAAGATCAGCTGCCGTCTGGGGATTCATGATCTTTACTGCAGGGAGAGCCACCACATTGATATGGTTGGGAACTTCTTCCGATTTTTGTTCCCACCGGTTTGCTGAGACTATGAACTCCTCCACCTCGAAGGTCTTGGTTTTGAGCATCACCACCCAATTTGCTGCCTTGATCTCGTCAATTGTGTAGGAAACCCTCTCATATGAAAAATGCTGGAAGAAGACAGGCTGTCCCTCCCCGAATTCCGACAGGCTCATCTTCCCGGAATAATTCGTATAGCCGAACTGGGTTCTGGCTTCGTTGTAAACAGCCACGTCTGCTATTGGTTTGCCGTCATCAGCACTGAGAACTGTTACCGTCTGTGAGCTAAGGGTCATTAAAGGAGCTAAACACAGCAGCAGAAGGGTGAGCTTTTTCATAAGTAAAAATGTCTTGGCGTTTTATCTGGCACAAAAAGCGTTCCATTCATGTTCATTCCGGATATGTTTCCCGGCATAACAGACGCCTCTCGTCAAACTCTTAAGCCGGGCATCCTAATATTTTATATTTTTGATGTAAGGTAACAACACGAATATTTGTGCGAAAGAGAACCGGCATAATAGTGGTAGGGCTTTTTGCCATTGCTCTGGCTGTGGCGGCTTTCTTTCTTCGCAAGGAGAAAAAGGTGGTTGTAATTGACCCCTGGGAGGCAGTTCCTGCCGATGCTTTTTTTATAATTGAGACAAGTGATTTTCCTGAACTGCTTACAAGTATCACCGATCCTGCCGGTATCCTTTCAGGACTGTCAGGCCTGGAATGGGCCGCTTCACTTGTGAGATCAGCCTCTGCAATTGACAGTGTTACCGGTGGAAGGGATGTTCGTGAGCTTATAAGCAACCGCAGGATGCTAATCTCGTTTCATGCTGCCGGACAGCGACAGGCAAATCCTCTGGCAGTTTTGAGCACCGGTGCTGCGTTCACGGCTAGAAAGCTGACCGCACTCTGCAGCCAGGCGGGGGCAACAGTGACTGACAAGCGTGACCTCGGGGGCACACGTACATTCACCCTCACCTTCAACCGGGGCAGCAGGCAGATACCTGTTTATATAGCTCTGACATCCGGCATAATGATCATAACACAATCGGAGAACATGATGACCGCCGCCCTTGACAACAGAAGCGCCGGTTCGGACATCCGTCATCAACAGGGCTTCACCAGGGTGGTCAGCGCTGCCGGCAAGTCGTCTGACAATCTGTTCGTGCTGTTCAGAAACCTGCCACAGTTCCTGAAGTCATTCACTGACCCCGAAGATATTCCTGAAATCTCATCGGTGGCAATTGCCGGAGGCGGAGATCTTTCAACGGCAGAGGATGGTCTCTTCCTGAGCGGATTCATGACCACCGCCGGTGCGGGTACGGGCGCTGACCGCCTCATGGATGTTGCTCCTGCAGTATGCGGAGTTCATGAAATGCTTCCCCGTAATACCTTAAGCTACAGCACGGTGATGCGACGCGCATCTCTCGCCGGCGAGACTGCAGATGACCCTGCATCAATAAACGCCACTGACCTTGCCCTTACACTGAGCCCGTTTACCGGCACAGAGGTGACAGACGCACTCGTGGCCTCCGGTGAAGGGACCGAAAGGATTCGTCTTTTTCGGATGACTGACCGGCAGTCGGCAGAAGAGGTCTTACGGCAGCGGCTGACAGCCAAGTATCGCTCTATGGGTCTGAGGGAGAGCTATTTTGTGGCATCAGCCAGGAGCAGTGACGGAACTGAGGAGGTGATCTACCGCATGCCTTTCACGGGGGTGGCATCTATCCTGGCAGGGTCGGAAAAAAGCAGGGCCGGTGACGGCTGGGTGACATTTGCAAGATCATACATGATCTTTTCAGCATCGCCTGAAATACTCGCGGCAGTACTCAGGGAGTCAGCAGGCGGAAATACACTCATCAATGACCCGGGATTCAGGGAGATGGAAAAGAGCCTCCCCTCAAAGAGTTCCTTTCTGTTTTATTCATCCGGCAGGATGCTGAAGTCACTGTTGTCAGAGTATCTTACCCCGGCTGCAGCCGCTTCCCTGACTGACAGGGCTCTGACAGGAATCAGCGGCGTGGGTGTGAGTATGACTCCAAGCAACGGCATGATATACACGAGTCTCTCCGTGCGGTACAATTCCGGCAGTGGGTTTCAGGGAGGGGCAGCGACAGCAGTTCAAACCACCGATGCCGCAGGAAGTGAACCGGATTCATCAGGACTAAGACTTCTGTGGAAGGTGAAACTTGATGCAGAACCATCGGTTAAGCCGTTCTTTTTCACCAATCATAATACAGGCGCTACTGAAATATTCTTGCAGGACCGAAACAACAACATCTATCTTATAAGTTCCTCAGGAAAGATACTCTGGAAGGCAGCGATCAGGGAAAAGGTCGCAGGGGATATCTTCATGATAGATTACTACAAAAACGGCAAGCTGCAGCTTCTTTTCAACGGCCGTGAATACATGCACCTTATTGACCGCAACGGAAACTATGTAGACAAATTCCCGGTCAGGATGCGGTCGCCGGCTTCCAACTCCCTTGCCCTGTTTGATTATGAGAACAACAAGGATTACAGGCTGTTCATCGCCGGTGAAGACAGGAAGATATATGCCTATGACCGTTCCGGCACCCCGGTAAAGGGATGGAATCTTTTTACAACACGGGGGAAGGTCGCAGATCCTGTATCGTTCTTCAGGGTCAGGGGCAAAGACTACCTTTTCGTGGCGGATGACCAGGCTGTCTACGTGCTTGATCGGACAGGCAATATCAGGGTTGCCCACCAGGAGCCGCTTGTGAAGGCTCCGGGTTCAGTTGCCAGGCTGGCCGGGGGCAATGATCCTTCAATTATCTTCTCAGCTCCCGACGGTGCCACTGTCAGGCTGATGTTTGACGGCACTGTGGATAAAGATACAGTTACCGGCATTTCCGCATCACACAAGACTGAATTCTCCGATATTGACGGTGACGATATAACTGAACGCTTTACTGTTGACAGGGGAATTCTGATGGCCATCGACGGCACCGGCGCTGAGATGTGGAGATACAATCCCGGAGGAACGGAGCTGGAAGGCCCCCGGATCATTTCGACCGGGACCGGAGAAAAGAAAGTTGCAGTTTATGAACCAGGGAGAGGGATGCTTCATCTCGTCGGACGAAACGGTACCTCCGTGAAAGGTTTCCCGCGTGTTGCAGGACCCTGGTTCAATACAGGAAGAGTTACAAATAAAAGTACATGGAACCTCATCACAGCAGAAGAGGGAACTTACATATATAATTACGAACTGAATTCCGGTTCAAAATAAACAAGACCATATGAAAAGGAAAATTCTGGCATTGATCATGCTGCTGTCAGCAGTCACCGCCGGCCACTCACAGAACAGCCAGGTTCTTTATTTCATGAACCTGCCCCAGGCAACCACCCTCAATCCGGCTTTCAAGCCTACAGGACGGTTCTACCTTGGACTACCCGGAGTATCTGACATCTCCGTAAGACTTGACAACAACTTCCTGACTCTTTCAGACCTCTTTACTAACGGTGTCATCTCTGACTCCACCTTCGCCTTCATGGAAAGGGGACCCTGGCTGAATGATTTCCTTGCAGGACTGGGTGACAACAACTCGCTGGAACCGCAGGCAGGAGTCAAATTATTCGGTCTCGCCTTTACAGTGAAGGACAACCTCAGGTTCAGCCTGGATATTACTGAACGGGCAGAAGCCGACCTTGTGTTCCCCGGTGATCTCTTCAGGCTGGGGCTGGGAGGCAACGACGATTTCATAGGCAAAACCATTGACTTTTCTTCATTCAGGTCAGACCTGCTTGTATACCAGGAGATTGGCCTGGGGATTTCGGGAAATATTACCGACAGGCTGAGGATAGGAGGCAGGCTTAAACTCCTTTCGGGCGTGGCATCGGCGTACCTCAACACCAACCATTCCACGCTCACCGTCAATGAAGATTTCACTCATACGGTTGATGCCGATATCATGGTTAACATCAGTGCACCGGTATTCTTCACAACAGAGGATGACGGAACCATCCACGGAGCTGAATTTGATGAGGCCAGGTTTGAAGACACCCGCAATGCGATATCGTACATGAAAGAGCTGGCTAACCCGGGTGCCGGAATTGACCTGGGAGCCGAATACAGATTCAGCGAAAAACTTGCCGTATCGGCAGCTGTGAATGATCTCGGTTTTATTAAATGGAAGAGGGACCTGTCACAGCTTGCAATAAACTCAACATTCCAGTTCAACGGATTGACAATGCAGGATGTATATGATGAAAGCCTGGATTTCGATGAGCTGATTAACTGGACAATTGACAGCCTCCAGAACGTACTTGAACTCAAAGATTCACCGCAGGAGTACACCACGATCCTGCCGGCAAAAGTTGTTGCAGCCCTCAGCTACACACCGGTAAGGTTCTTTACCCTGGGATTACTGTCACAGACACGGTTCGAGGGGCCGCAGGCACACCAGTCACTGACACTGTCAGGCAACCTCCACTTCGGGAATATCTTTTCAACTACGCTGGCATACACTGCGGCAAACAGGCGCAATGACAACCTTGGCTTCGGGATGGCGTTAAGGGGAGGACCTTTCCAGTTCTTTGTCATGGTTGACAATGTTCCTCTTAAGTATTCGAGCTTTGAAAGCGGAGAACAGACACTCAGGCTTCCCGACAACCTGAATACGGTCCATGCAAGACTGGGCCTGAATGTGTTGTTCGGAAACAGGGAAAGGGATAAGGCTCTTCCCGCGATGTAAACTGACTTCTACTTTGCGGAATCCTTGAGCTGTTTTGCCAGTGCGTTGGCGAAGACAAAATCATTGAGTTTGCTGCAGTCTGACTTCAGGATCTCATCCCTGTTGCCTTCCCAGCATTTCTCCCCCTCTTCGATGAAGATGATCTTTTCGCCATTTTCCATTACGGAGTTCATGTCATGAGTGTTGACAATCGTTGTCATGTTGAGTTCGACGGTGATCTCCCGTATCAGCTCGTCAATGACTATTGAAGTCTTTGGGTCAAGGCCCGAATTGGGTTCGTCACAGAAGAGGAATCTTGGTTTGAGCGCTATGGCCCGGGCAATTGCGACACGCTTTTTCATCCCTCCTGATAATTCGGAAGGAAAGAGCCGGTTGGAGTTTTCGATATTCACCCGGCCAAGGCAGAAGTTAACACGTTCAAGTTTTTCCCTGTATGACATTCCGGTAAACATATCAAGCGGAAACCTGACATTTTCCTCTACAGTCATCGAATCGAAAAGGGCACTTCCCTGGAAGAGCATTCCCATCTGCTTGCGTAACTCCTTTTTACCAAGGAAGTCGAGACGCGTGAAAGGGATATCATTATAATAGATTTCTCCCTCATCTACGTCAAGCAGCCCAACAAGACATTTCAGGAAAACGGTTTTGCCTGAGCCGCTCTTGCCAATTATAAGGTTAGTCTTACCCGGCTCGAAGACGGCAGAGATGTCTGTCAGCACACGGCGATCGCCGAATGATCTGGAAATATGCTCTGCCCTGATCATGAGAGAAGCAGTTGGGTAAGGATGACATTAAAGAGAAGTATTGTCACGCTGCTGTAAACCACCGCCTTGGTACTCGCACGTCCCACTTCGAGGGAACCTCCCTCTACATTGTAGCCCTGGTAAGCTGAGATGGTCGAGATTATAAATGCAAAGAAGACTGTTTTGATAATTGAGTATGTGATATAATACGGAATGAAAGCGTATTGTATCCCGTAGATATAATCCTGTGAGGTGATGACTCCGGCGCTTGTACCTACTATCCATCCGCCGATAATACCGGTGATTATGCTTATCAGGGTGAGGAACGGGTTGAAGATGACGGTTGCAACCACTTTAGGGAGAATGATGTAAGAGGCAGAGTTGATTCCCATAAGTTCAAGGGCATCAATCTGTTCCGTCACTCTCATGGTGCCGATCTCTGATGCTATGTTCGAACCCACTTTTCCGGCAAGTATGAGCGCAACGATGGTTGAGGAGAATTCCAGGATTATAGAGTCCCTGGCGCCGAGGCCGATCAGATAGGTAGGGTAGATGGGATTCTCGGTATTGTAGGCTGTCTGGAGGGTGATAACCGCTCCCATAAAGAAGGAAATGATAGTGACTATCCCGATTGAACGCAGACCAAGGCTCACAAGTTCCTTCATAGTCTGACGGTAGTATATGGAATGCTTTTCAGGTCTTGCAAAGACCCTTCCGAGCAACATCCAGTAAGAGCCGAATCCTGACAAGAATCTGAACATGGGAAGTTTTTGCCTGTTCAAATTTAACAATAATTCGTTGCTTCGTGTCCGGCTCCCGTATTCCTGCCGTGGTTTTTATATATTTGCTGCAGTGCAGACCGATCAATAATAATTATGAAAAATCGCTATTTACTGATCATGGCCGGCGGAGTCGGAAGCCGCTTCTGGCCATTGAGCAGGAGGGAGAGGTCAAAGCAATTCCTCGATATTCTGGGGACGGGTGAGACACTAATACAGATGACTTACCGGCGTTTTGCCAACATTTGCCTCCCTGAAAATATTTATGTTGTAACGAACGAAGACAGCAGTGAAATTGTTATCAGCCAGCTCGGGATTGATCCGGATCATGTTCTGGCCGAGCCGCTGAGACGCAACACCGCACCGTGCATTGCCTACGGCGTTTTCCGCATAATGGCTGAGAATCCTGACGCTGTTATAGCGGTTGCTCCGTCAGATCATCTTATCCGGAAGGAGGATGAGTTCAGGAAGGTGATGGATGAGGCCTTCAGGTTTGCATCAGAGAACGATGCGCTCCTGACCCTCGGCATCAGGCCTGACCGTCCGGAGACGGGTTACGGTTACATACAGGCCAACACAATGCAGCCTGTCAGCGGTTATGAAGGACTTCACAAGGTAAAGGCCTTTACCGAAAAACCGGGGCTGGCCATGGCGAAACTTTTCCTTGAGAGCGGTGATTTTTACTGGAACAGCGGCATCTTCATCTGGAAAGCCTCAACAATCCTGGAATCGTACAGCAGGCATCTTCCTGACATCTTTCACACATTCAATGACGGGAAGGCGTTATTCAGCACAGCGGCTGAAGGAGAGTTCATAATGAGGGCCTATGCACAGTGCAGCAGCATATCAGTGGATTATGGCATTATGGAAAAGGCTGATAACGTGTATGTTATATGCACTGACCTGGGGTGGTCCGACCTGGGAACCTGGAGCTCGCTTTATCTTCATTCGGAGCATGACAGGAATGACAATGCCGTGCTCAATTCAAAAGCTTTTACTTATAATTCAGAGGGTAACATTGTCAGCCTCCCGAAGGGCAAAGTGGCGGTTATACAGGGGCTCGATGATTATATAGTTATTGACAGCGGTGATGTTCTGCTGATAGTTTCGCGGGAGCAGGAGCAGAACATCAAATTGTACCTTGACGATGTCGGCCGTGAGGCCGGAGA
>CAZOHL010000051.1:0-21711 GCA_964579645.1 uncultured Rikenella sp.
AACGGTCTCCTGCCCTGAAAAAGAAAAGCATAGAGGAAGGAGCCGCAATCCTTTTTACCCCGTTGTAGTCATATACATATACAGAGGTGAATGACTGGAAATAGAGGGTACGATCTATCTCGCAGATGTTCCATATCTCGTCATTCTTGACAATATCAGCCGGTACGGCAAGGGAGGTGTATGAAAGGATTCCGGACTGATCCTTCACCCAGAACCCGAAATCCTCAAATGAACCGGTGAAAATCACCCCGTCACCGTTCACGTAAACTGACCTTGCTCCCTGGCGGTTTGGAACAGGATAACTCCTCGCGGTTATACCATTGTATTCTATAAGTCCTGCAGAATTCGCAAAATAAACGTAACCGCTGACAGGGTCCCTGTAAATCTCCCAGTTCTGGCTTTTTACAGGGATAGTGCCCGGAATGAACCTGTTAATGTCATTTCTGCCTTCTGCCGCCTGAGAATGGGCAGGCAAGGAAAGCAAGGTTATGCAAATGACCTGAATCAGCAGCCTGAGGGTTCCCCCAACTGGTATCTCTGACATAAGTCCCGGTTGTTACGCAACTTCCTGTTACCAGTGGTAAATATAGAAAAAAGTCGGGACCTCAGAGGAATATTTCCACTCTGTTTTCGACGGGCGAAAGCATTCCTTCAAACAGGAACTCATCCAGCGCCGCGCCACCACGCCGGTACTGGTTTTCAAGTGTATTGAATGCAACTTCGCTTCCGTTGACTGTTATCCGCTTCGGACCGCAATTCCCTTCCCTGACATGATAAATAAAGTTGACGGCCCGGCCCAGGATTGACATCGATGCCTCCAGTCCGTCAAGGGAGACAGGAATTACCGGATCAATTACGATTCTGCCCCTATCCCTCCTTATTCCGAGCAGGTGCGTTATGATGATGCCGGTAAAAATGCCCGGGCCGCTTGAGTAGACACGCCAGCCTCCTCTCAGGGTGATTTTGCCCTCAATTATCTCATGATATTGCCTGTCAGCCTGGTAACGGGTTTCAAAAATAGCGTCAGAGCTGCTGTAATAGCAGTTTGCCTGCCTTATATCAGCGCATGGCACCGTGTCTGAATAGCCCACCGCGATCGCCTGACGCAATGCCTTCATGAACTCATCGGCCCTGCCTGTAAGGGCAAGAGACTCAGCATAACGAATGTGTTCATGTACATACATCAGCCCTATTTCCCTGCCGAAGAAGGTGCTGCTCTCGGCCCTCCTGAAGAGTTTTTCGATGCCGCCGCTGTATTTCAATGGCCGGTCCATAAGACGGGCTCCGTCAGGACCGGTGAGATGCCTGCTTATAATGCCGAGGTGGTTTGCTGCCTGTACCGGGGTGAATATACCGCTGACTATTCCGCGTTCCATCGGCAGAAGGCTGTACCTGATGCCTGTAGTGTTGTCAGAGGGATGAAGCAGAAGGCTTATCCTGCCGTCATCACCGGCAAGACCGTAACCAGCCACAACACCGTCGCCGACAAGATGCCTGTTGAAATCAGACCTGATAAGCTCTGCATAACGTCTCATCTCTCCTGCACGGGTATGATCGCCTGCAATGGCACAGACTTCCTCATATTGCCTGAATGCCTGGTAGTTCATCTCAACCGTCCATGATGAAACCAGCTTGTCAGCCAGATCCTTGCTGACAGGCTGCAACGAATCGTTCCAGTCGCCTCCCCCGTAACGTACAAGAGAGGTTCCGGGAACAAAGGATCCAATCACCTTTTTAACCAAACGGTCAACATGTTCTCTAAGTGAAGTAATATGGCTTTGCGCACTTTCCCCATTTATGAAATACGGGAGCTTTTCGTCAAGAAACGCGAAATCTCCCGTTGCCAGTAAATATTTCCCGAGTGCTATAAGGCACCAGTAGATGACATCTCCGTGTGCGCTGTCAGCCCGTATATCATCGTAGCTGTCAAACATCCACCACTGTGGCCATCCGCCGTCAGGTTCCTGGTTTGAAAAGATGACTGTCAGCACCTTCCTGGCCTCTTCATACCTGCCGGATGCAATCAGCAGTTCTACGGGGCCTTGTGATACATCACGCGTTCCCCATGCGGCGCCACTGAACTGCTCAAGGCCGTAAGGAGTAAGAAAATGTGTGAGGGCATTCATCCCGAACCACGGGAGTATCTCTGAAATTGCCTTTATATCATTATCGTCGCTCCTGATTGAAAGCGCTCGGCTCATCACCTTCCATTCCTCCCCGGCGTCATCGGCGTCTGACACAAACTGTCTTCCGGCATCGTCAAAGCGGACCGGTTCGAAACCGGCAGGGACACAGCCTGTGAAGCTCAGGCAGAATCGCGTAAGCGGTTCAGTCTCAACCGTAAAGAGACGATTGCCGGCCGGCCAGCCGTCATTTCCGTTGTGCCGGTTATCTCCTGCACTGTATCTGCTGCCTGAATACTGAACGGAGAGCCTGAAGAATGCATCCGGGAATTTCCGTGCGATCATGCTTCCGGCGGCAGGGAATGCGATATATTCACCGGCTGCTTCGCCGGGCTTTATGCTCCAGTCGTTAGACTCATCAAAATCATGTGTCACAATCAGGGCCACAGGCTCACCCTCGAGAACCATGAAATCCATATTTACCTGCGGCACAATACCTGTTGTCCAGGTGCGCACCTGAAACATGCTGCTGCCATACCGGTAGAGCCATCTGCAGTGGTTAAGTCCCATCTCGAATGCTGACGGAACACCGAGGAGCTTCCTTTTGCCTCCGGCAACCACGAAAATCCTTTGCCCTGAGACAGGATTGATATTGAACTGGCTGTTGCATACTGACAGAAGGGTGTTGAAATTGGTATTGCCCTGCGTAATGTGAGAATTGAAAACCCCAAATGCAAAAGCCGTGGTTGACATAATTGTCTCATCCGGTACCAGTCGTGACCTCGTATGCATGATATGCCCGTGAGGACGGTCAGCCAGCATTTCCTTCACTCTGAGCATCACATGCCGGTTTTCATCGTAAAAGAATGAAATCAGACGGTCTCCGGAAAATTCGGCAAACCTGCGTGGCCCGGGGAAATATGCTTCAATTTCCTTTTGTGACAGATCCTCAGTCTCTGACATGACCGGGACACTGAACAGGTTAAGCTCCGGTTTCCTGAATCCCTCCAGATCCGATACCGCATCAAACCCGGTCATTAATCTGGCAAGTCCCTTATCAGGCATTTGCTTATCTGTCCCCGGATGGCTATGGCTGAACTCCATGGCCAGGCCTTTCAGCCTGTCCAGATCTGCCTCGGAAGTTGCCGGCGGATGATTATGCAGAAATGTCAATACAAACCTGACGGTCCGCGCTTCTCCGGCCCGAAGAACAAAGGGTTCCTCCTGAATTGCAACCAACGACGACTCGCCGGCATACTCGCCATCCAGAGTCCCGGCCTGTAATGCTTCCGCAATGCCCGTAGCGCGGTAACTTCTCCCGTAAAATTGCATACCGTCAGTGCAGGCTGATGCTGCACGGCCCATAGAAGCCATCATCAGCCACGGATAACCACCCGATTCCTGCATGTTCTGACGGCAGCATGCCACCTTGCCATAGACGGGATCTTCGAGTACCCTCCTTTCAGTATACTGGCTCACATAGTACTCATTGACAAGGCCCTGCGAAAGAGTCTTCAACCCGGCGTCCTGGAGACAAACAAGGTCCAGGGCAACATCACTGTCACCGCTGTTGATCAGTTCTGCTGTCCATTCCCAACTCAGGCTTTTTTCCGACAGCCTCAGGCTGCATATGTAGCCGATTCCATCCCAGCTTCCGGCCGAAGTAAATGTGCCGTTCTCCATCCGGAAGAGACTCTCGCTTTGTGGACCCGTCAGCGGATGGTACCTGATTGCGCCATCCCTCTTCCTCAGCCAGATGCCGGCATATGCAGCTGAATAAACCGTTGCCCGGCGAAGGCTGATCATAATGCTTGCAGTATGTATGCATGACACGGCCCCGTTCTCCAGAAACTCAACCGTAAGTCCTGCACTGTTGCTGATCTTCATTGCTGATTGTTTTACAGTTTAATGTAGTTGCCCGTTCGTCGGTGATTTTCAGAACACCTCACCGGTTGAAATGTATCAGGACACAGTTTGACCCAGGGTGATTCTTAGTTCCAGTTCCTGTCTGCCGCCGTGGCTGTAGGTGATACTCCTCCGATCCCCGGTGACACTTTTTTCAGCCTGAATGACGCTGTTCCCGGCCTGAATACCACTGATCACAGCCGGCATGCCGTTGATCTCCACCCTGTTTATCCTTCCGGTTCCGGATCCTTCAAGAACCGTCTCTCCCGGCAGGTCGCGGTCCCCGGCAAGAGCCAGAATAATCTCATTCCCTTCATTCCTGACACCCAGCAGATCAGAGGTGGTATGCAGCAATGTTACACCCTCGGCCAGTTGCAGGCAGACAGGCGACAGTATTGCCCTTAAAGGTGGCCACGGAATCTTTTCTCCGCTCAATGGAAGGCTAACAGTCTCACCCGTGACAGGATGAAGATAGGTGACACTGCCGATCAGTTCCTCGTTGTAGTAGTTTGCCACGAAGAGCATTGCCCTGCCGTCACCGGTAAATCTCTGGCGGGTGATAATGAATCCGTTGTCAGATGCCGCATTGCGTAACTTTGCACCTGACCTCTCCAGCAGCTTTGCATAGAAGGCCCTGTGTGCTTCAGTATCAAATCCGGCCCACGTACCGATGAAAGTTACAATCCCGTTGCCTACCCGCTTTTCAAATCCGCACGGTTTGCCGCTGATTGTGCGTGCAATGATCTGAGCGCCTGACAGCGATTCCGGTGTGAATACTACCTGCGGATTGCTGCACTTGATGTCACGCAGATCAAACAGGTCTATAAGAGGGGAGTCTGTCACTTCGGTTCCTGAGGGAGTCACCCCGATTGTGTCACGAAGGATTGTACAGGGCTGTTGAGATGCCTCCCTGTCGGGAAGGTAAGGATAGATGACAGCATGTCCACCGCCGGATAAATAACCGGCTACGGTCATCTGAGCCTTGGAATCCATCTCATCAGTCGCAAAAACCCAGACCTGCCGGTACTGTGAAAGTGATTCAGGCGAGGCGCTGCCGAGGTCATCCATATCGTAATCGACGTTGAGCACCTGGAGCGCCTTGAGGAGTCCGTCGAAATATGCAGGTCTTCTGACTGCAGAGGGCATGTAAGTCATTCCGGCGTCTCCGGCAGGCCTTTCAAGCTCCGAAGCATACCAGTGAGGGTAGAACAGTACGCAGACATCAGCCCTTCGGCCGGCATTTACAATTATATCACCTGACACCCCTGTCATGCGGCTCATCTTCTGCACTGCGGGCCAGGCACTGCTCCGCCTGCCGTCGGCATCGAGCGGAGTGAACCAGTAAAAAGTGTCTCCGGAGTAACCTCTGCGGCTAACATTCCGGCCCTGTGAAAACATGTAAAAGTTCCATCCCTTCAGTCCGTTGGCTATGCTGGCCTTGTAAAAAAGCTCCATTTCGCGCGGATTTGTCACCACATGATACTCACGCGAACCGCTCTGGAACTCAGCCGCAAAGAGTGGCCCGCCTCCCTGCATTGCAAGGGTGATGTCATTGATGATCCTGTCGTCATGCAGGTTCCTGTAAGAGACAAACTCGGGAATATGGTCTACACCGAATATAATTTCGCTTCTGCCCCTGAAGAGGTCTTCATACATCGTAATATTCACAGGAAACTCGTAACCGTTACCGTAGATCCACCCAGGCAGATTATGATACAGGGGCACCGTCACTCCCCGGTTCCTTATCATTGAGCTTAGCATCCGGAGGTAGTCTCCGTAATACCTTCTCCAGAAGCTGTGCCATGCATTGTCTCTGCCACGGTCAGCCGGAGATGAATAGGGTTCTCGTCCGTCAGGGGGCAGTTCAATCTCCTCAAAGCTGCTGTAATGTGTTCCCCACAGCCTGTTAACCTCACTGACAGTCATGCACTTCTCCGAAACCCATGAGATGAACCTGTTCCTGACCTCGTTGCCGTAATCGGCCTGCCTGGCCAGCCACGAGAAAACACCTATCTCATTGCATACCTGCATCATTATCACTGGGCCACCAGCCTGCATCTCATGGTGCCTGATGACAGGCATTACCCTGTCATACCACAGCCTGACTTTATCAAGGTAATCCCTGTTGAAGAGGCTGACACCGTCACTCATAACCCTTACTCCCCGGCGTGTGCGCATACGCACTCCCTCGCCGTACCTCTCCAGGAACCAGTCTGGCAGGCCCGCACCCCTGAACTCGGCAAGGATGAAGGGACCGGGCTTGACAATGGCCATCAGGCCATGCTCTTTGCACTTCCTGAGCCAGCCGTTAAGGTCCTTCTCGGGGCATGAATTGCCGTCGAAATCAAATACTCCCTCTTCCTCTTCATGCCAGGCCCACGGCACATATGTGCTTACCGCCTTCAAACCGGCGCTTACGGCTTCATCGAGATGCCTGTCCCATAAATCGCGCCTTATCCTGAAATAGTGTATCTCGCCGGAATTGAGAAAAATCCTGTGACCGTCGAGATAGAAATTGTTATCCTTAACACTGAACTGCATGATCTACATTTTTATCTGGTCTGCTCCACTCCTTCAGCATGAATGTCATTGTTCCCGTTGCCTCTTCTCTCCCTGAGCAGCTCCTTTATCTCCATCGTCCTCTTCTCCGTCAGTCCGTACCTGAAGGCAAACACCAGTGCCAGCAGGCACAGGATAACCGGCAATCCTATCTCCACAACGCGCATCATCAGGAGGGTGTAGGGCGACTGTTTCTTGAGCGGTTCGATGTCTTTAATAATTGCTGCAAGGCTGGTTTCAAGATCAGTAATATTTGATGTCGGCTCCAGGGCATATATCCTGTTATTCATGTCTGCCACGCTGCCGATAAGGTGTTCTGTGTGGTCACGGCTTTTCTTCTGTTCATTTGACCTGGAACGGAGATGAACAAGCAGGTCAAATGAGTTCATCCTTGCCTTTGTCAGTTTTGATTGCATTATTAAGGGCATTGTGGCCCTGATCAGGCTGTCGGCGACCGTGGTCGTTACATCTGACGCCGCCGAGGCGATGGCTGCACTGTGCCTTTCGAGAGAGGCTATGTTCTGCCTGGTAATTGCATTTGCGTTCATCAGCACATTCTTTCTCTGCGCTTCAATCTCAGGCGAAATGCTTTTTTTCCTGCCAGGCTTTTTAACCGCCTCACTCTCAAGGTATACCAGGTAATCATTTGATTCCTTAAGTGCATCAGCTGCCTGTGACTGTGCATTCTTAAGCCAGGTGCCTGAAGCAGCGGCATCACCCGTGTAATCTTTCCAGTAGGTTACTTTTGCCTGCATGTCACGAACACTGCCCTGCAGCCCGTCAACTTTTGTAACCTGGGTCTCGTCAAAGAGAGTGAGGGTGATCAGTATCCCCGCCACGAAACTGGCGAACGCAGTACCCAGTTTAATAAACCACCAGTAGATTGAATAATAGCTCCCCTCTGTACGGTGACCGGTTCGAAGCTCGTCTTCATCACAGATGTCTCCTACCATCGAAGAACCGAGGGTGAAGAAGAAGAGCATACCGGCAGAAAGCAATATTGTGGGAATGATAACCAGGTAAGGGTGTGCAGGATTATAGCACACAATCTTGGAGAGCTGCGCCAGGGTCATGAGAAGCATCGATATAATCAGGGTGTTTCTCTTCCCCAGCTTCGGACTGATCCAGTTAAGCGGGAAAACGGCAAGCACACCTGTTATCGCCCATATCGTTCCGTTGATTCCCAGCAGTCTTGCACCGGCAACCTTGTCACCTCCGAAGACGTAAAAGATTGGAATGTATGAGCCCAGCAGGTTGACAAAATTGAAACCCATGGCCAGAGTGAAGATAGTCAATACCAAATAGATATAGTTTTTGTTGGTGCCGACAATCTTCATATCCTGCCAGAAATGGGTCTTTTCCTGCTTTGCCACCCTGACGAATCCCGGTTCGCGCAGCTTCGCAGTCCACCAGAAGGATAGCGGGATAAGCACAGCAGCAATCATCAGTGAGACATACCGCATTCCGTCAGCCTCATTGCCTCCCGGACCCCGGAACACTTCCATATTGGCCAGGGCGAAGAGCCATGGGGTGCTCATTGCAAACAGATTTCCAACGAAACTCTTTCCGCTGAAGAGTCGGGTGCGCTCGTGCGGATCAGATGTCATCTCCATCCCGAGCGCACCGTGAGGTATCTCGAAGATTGTTGTGGCAGTAAAGAAGAGAAGAAGTGCAAAAAGAATATAAAACAGCTGAAAACTCCGGAAACCGGATTCACTCGGGAACCATGCATGCACAACCTCTCCCTTCGGTATCCACCACAAGACCACAAAGAATACAGCCACGGCTATTCCCCCGATAAGGAGGAACGGCCTGCGTCTGCCGAACCTGCTTCGCGTATTGTCAGACAGGTGCCCTACAATGGGATCCGAAAAAGCATCCCATAGCCTGGGTATAATCATTATAAGCCCCAGCCAGAAAGCGCTGAGACCAAGGCTGATATTTCCCATCAGGCCTACCAGCTGCCCGGCTATATTGAAAAGCGCCACGGGTATGATGCCACCAGCAGAATAGGCAGCGAGCTGACCGAAAGTTATCCGGTCATAGCCCTGCACAGCTTTGCCGCGAACTGTCTTCGTTTTTTCCATCAGATTACCTGTTTTAATGCTCTTAATACCGAATTATCACCTCTGCCGGGACCTCTTTAACAGTAATATCCCGCCGGGTGAAATCCGTCACCACGGTTCCGTTTACAGTCACTCCTGACGGCATGGACCCTCCGTTGAAGTTGCGTACCCTGATGCCTCCTGCGGGAAGATTAAGGTCTCCCGTAATAGTGTAACGATATGCACTTCCTTCCTTCCTGATTGAATAGGATATGTCTCCGTAATAGGTAGGCAGGTTGGTTACCGACATGCCTTCAGGGGCGTCTATCCAGTCGCGGTAAAGGGCTGCTCCAAGAACGAGCGTGTGGTCATACTCGTTTTCATAAACGAACATTGACCTGACAGAATTGATGAAGTCACTGCCGCACCAGGTGTGAGGCATATCCCCTATGAATCCGGGGTAGCTGCGGTCTTTCCACACAACCTCAGCCCAGTGGTTCCAACCATGCGGTTTCTGGTCATTAAGAAAAAACTCAATCAGTTCATGGGCCCTCTCAGGCTGGTCAAGCATTATGAATGAACCTATCAGCCTGTTTTCATAGGGAGTGTAGTTTATCCAATCCGTCAGGCCGTCTCTCCTCTCCCTGAAAAAATCGTAATACTTTTCAAAGGTGTTGTAAACCTGGGGTACCGGGAGGTTGCCCATCTCATTGCACGGGGTCAGAGCTATGGTTGTTGACGTGGCGTCGAAATCTCCGAGTTCAACGCAACCAGGTATGTAGTCGATCCCTCTTACCTTCATCGCCAGGTCAATCGAATTGTAAAGGTTTTTACGGAACTCGTCGCGCATAAGAACCATTCTTTCCTGCTGTTCATCTTCACCCAGAATGTCCTGGATCTCAATCGCATCCTTCAGGCCTTTCATGATGAAAAAATTGTCCCAGTATGAGTGCATCGGCTTTGCCGAATAACCCTCATGGCTGATTGATTCGGGCACAAGCCCGTAATAAGCCCTTATACTGTCATTGCCGTTCCTGAAATGATCTGTAGATCTCTCCGCCACAAGCGACCCGATATAATCAACCGCTCTGATTACATGCGGATTCATGGATCTCAGAAACGCGGTATCACCTGTGAAATTGAAATACTCACGTATGAGATAAATAAGCTGGCCGTGACTGTCATTCTCCGGTACCGGGTCTGGCCCCCGGAAGTCAACCACGCATGGAACCTTTCCGTTCTCATACTGATGCGCGGCATACCATTCAATGAACTCCCTCACCTCGGTGACTATACCTGACTTCAGCAGGGCGGATGATGTGAGTGATCCGTCACGGATCCAGCTTCTGTCATAGGAGCGTGAGCCTGGCTGAATGCCTGCCTTATCCCTGTTGATAAGTATATATGCCAGGTTCGACCGCCAGGTCTCTATCAGTCTGTCGGCCGAAGAAGGGAGATCAAAACGGATGTGACCCGTTCTTTTGCTCCAGTAGTCCGAAGAGGCAAAAAACTTATCCCTGGTTGCAATACCGGTCAGTGTATCCCGTACTCCTTCGGGCAATACCCTGTGATATGGGATTACGGCGAATATCTCCTTCGACTCACCGGCATCAAGATTTATCCTGTACCTGATTATGCCGCCCGCCATTCCTGTAGGGTCTGTCACACCCGACGAGACGGGCATCTCACCCCTTCCAATCATCTCCACAGGGTTGCCCTCATCGAACTTCGCCGCGCCAAACGATTCATATTCCTCCATCAGGCGGACCGGTTTGCCGTCAACTGAGATCAGACCTTTGCTGATTTCTTCCAAAGTCATTATTCTTCCGACTCCACCTACGGTATTAAGGAACTGGTAGTACGGATTCACCTGGAACGGCCGGATCAGAAGGTAAAATTCGAGTTCCAGCGGCTCTGCCGAAGTATTTTCAAACCTGTACCCGATGTAAAGCTCCGAATCGTCATTGGGCATGCCGCCCGAAGAGACCCCGGTAACAAACCTGAGTCCCTCATGCTTCCACTCCACCGAGGGAAGAAAGACAAAATCACCGTTATATCCAGGGAAGCCCATACCCTGCACAGGCTGAACGTTGCTGTGATTCAAGAGGGTGTTACCTATTTTCAGCATTGGCTCTATCGAGAAGCGTGCCTTTTCCGCTTCAACCATGCCGTCTTCGCTTATAAGGGCCTCCTTTGTGTCACTGCTCACCCCTGTAACAGTCCAGTAAGAGGCACGGCCGCTGAAATAATACGGGTAATTGCCAGCAGGGGAGTTCTCTGCAGCATACATAATAAAATCATTGGGGGTCAGGGTTCTTTTGACGTCAGGAATTCTAATCTCCCTTATGCCATAGGATCTGCCGCCGGCAGGTTTAAGAAGGTCAATCCGGAGAAAAGCCGCCTCAGCTTCGGGCAGTCTGATGAGACTTGAATTTCCGTGGTTGAGACTGACAGAGTATGCCTTCTCCCAATTGTTTCCGTCTGATGACATGAGAACGTCAAACGCTTCGGCATGGCTGCCTTCGAGCCATCCGATATTTAGCCCTCCGAATTCCCTCCTGCCTTTGAAATCAATGGTGAGACTCTGCTTTTCACCTTTCCTGCTCTGCCAGAAAGTCTCATCTGATCCGTCAGCCGCCTGCCCCGGTCCGTGGCTCCTGGCAGACGTCGAAGCGCTCAGTGACGGCTCAGGCCAGACATCCGTCTCCGGCGGCAGTGGTTCGTACTTAAGATCGTCAAGCCAGAGGGTACCCTTTCCTCCGACAAATGATGCAACGGTGAACTCAATCCTGTCAACCCGTCTCATATGACGCTCCTCCGTCGGTCCCCATGCAAAACTTATATGCCGTCTCCTGATGCGGATCTTCGTCCATTCATGCGGAAAATCATAGTTGCGGTTATTGACCCACCACACATTGTTCCCGGTGCTGTCAATGAATTTTATCTCGAAATTGTTCGACGGAGATTCGGCCCTGAGCCAGAAGGTAAACTCATAGTTTTCCGGTAGGTCGATAGGAAAGAGTTTTTGTATCCCCCCGTAACCGGTACCTTCAGTAAAATTATAGTCAATTCTTATTGCGTTTCCTGTAACACCCTTCTCTGTAGAGGTAGTAAGGGAGACTCCGTCAGAAATGTTGTAAGACCAGCCTGAAGTCTGTTCAAAATTCTCAAGCGTTCGTTGCTGGGCTATCGCAGATATTGCCGTTACTGCAAAGAGCAACAGGATTGCTACCGTTTTTCTGATTCGGTTTTTCATGATACAGGTGGCGGTTTACAGTATAAAACTGGTCGCTGATAATTCTACAGGTAGGAAAAACCAAGCGTCTCGAGACCTTTCTGTACAACAGGATCCTTCATCACGTAATTCCAGACCAGTCCGGTTCTGAAGTTCTCAATCATGATGAGCATCGGGCCCTGGTCAATGCCTATGAAATCATCATTGACCCATCCTGCGGTCTGGTTAAACGAATCATAGTATCCGTACCTGCCCCAGATTTTGTCTCCCATTTTCTCATTGATTGACCTGATTGTCGGAATGACAATCTCCGGTGCAAAGGGAAGTGAAGAGAGAGGTCCGTAGGGAGCAATTGTGCCGTCATCGAAATAATTGTATTCGGGTCCGCTGGTGCCTCTTCCGGCATAGCCAAGAAACTCCCTGCCATCGAAGTTGTATTTGTCTCCCGGGCCGTCACTTGCCGTCACACCCCAGCAAAGAGAATCATATCCAACCCACCCGTGCGGATTGTCAATGGCATATTGCCTCTGAACGTAAGTTGCGCGCCGTGAGTTCTCGAAATAGTCTATCCCCCTGTCGCGCATATATTCGTCAGCCAGTCCCCTGAAATCGATGAAGCAGTGCGAAAACTGGTGGCCGAACAGCGGGGGAAAGGCCACATGAGAGAGTCCCTCATAAGGGGTCTGCCACTTATAGCTGCTGAGCCATGACCTGTAGCTCTCCCTTGCATTTTCCAGACCGGTGCCGGCTGCAAGAATATAAAGGAAGAGCGCCTCATTGTAACCGCTCCACCCCATCTGATGAAGGCCTGATTCAGGGTGCCATCCCATTGAGATCTGCCGGGAATATGCACCTGTGTCAGGCATCATCATAAAGTCCCATTCTATATTCCCGAGTAATCCTGAAGCCAGTGAACGGATTTGCTCCTCCGTTTCATTGTCAAGGTCATAGTAATTCCTTGCAAAGAGTATTCCCATCATCAGCAAACCGGTATCCACCGAGGAAAGCTCGCACCTCCATTCCCTGAGGCCTGTATCCATCCGGAGAAAATGATAATAGAATCCTTTGTAGCCTGACGCAAGAGTATCAGGACCCTGAAGGGAATTCACGAAGAAATTCATCATGTTAAGTGTTATCCGGGCAGCCTCATCACGTTTTATCCAGCCACGTTCGGCACCTATGGCGAATGAGGGGATGCCGAATCCGGTGGAGGCAATGCTTGCCGGTGCCCATGATGCGGTGCGGTCCTTCACTATGCCCCACTCAGGGTGATGTTCTCCCATGAAAAAAAGAAAGGTCTTTTCCTGGATTGAGTCAAGCATTGCTTCATCATCGGGTGCCATGGCAAAGGTGACCCCTACCTGCGAACGGAAGGCAGGCGGCTGTGTCTGACCGCATGCAGCCAGGACAAGGGCGGCCATCAATATGAAGTATATCTTTTTCATAGGCTTTCAGTATGTAAATCCCAGTTTATCGAGGCCTGCCCGCACTTCGGGAGCTGACATGAACAGATCCCAGAGCAGACCTGTCCGATGGTTCTCAATCATGCAGATTACCGGCCCCTGGTCAATGGCCAGATATGATGTCGCCCACCATCCCTGAGTAGGATTGAAGGCATCGTAGAAGCCGTAATCACCCCAGAGCCTGTCCCCAAGAATGTAATAGAAATGCTTTATTGCATTCATGGATTGTTCCGGCGTGTAAGGCAGTGACGAGATGGCTGCCGTGGGAGAGATGACTCCCAGGTCATTCGTCGGTGAGTGTGCACTGTAGCCCTGGTGGTTGTCACTGGCAGTCAGTCCCCAGCACTCACCACTGTACCCTATGTAACTGTACGGGTTGGTCTCGCAGTGCTTCCAGTTGATAAGTGAATGGGCAGTGTTCTGTTCGAGGTAATTGACCCATTCATCCTCCAGGTTTCTTGGGTCAAGCCCGAGGAAGGAGTAGTGGGTGAAGAAAAGCGGACCGCCATAGGCCCATCCCATAGGAAGCTTAATGCCATAGTAGGTGTTTCCGTTCATTATGGCTCCGTTGTTCATGTAGCCGTACCTGTAGGTATCCCTGCTGATTGTATGAGTGGGAGATCCCGCACCCAGCACATAACAGATCAGTGTTTCATTGTAGCCCCGAAGGATCATGTTCATCTGGAAACCGTAGTTGGGCGACCAGTGCCAGTATAATGCATTCTGGCCCTGGGTGAAGAAATCATATTCCACCGCCTGCCACAGTGCATTGATGCGGTCAATTATCTGCTTCTCCCCAGGGACGCCGGCATCAAGATACTGCCTGAATGTGATAAGCCCCTGGATAAGAAACGAGGTCTCCACCAGGTCACCGCCGTTATCTTTTTCGCTGAACGGCACTATACGGCCCGTGGAACCATTTAGCCAGTGTGGCCAGACACCATGGTATCGGTCACAGGTCTCAAGAAAATCCAGTATTTTATCAATGTGTGCAAGGCCTTCAGCCCTGGTGATGAACCCCCGCTCCATGGCCACAACCATGGCCATGATTCCGAAACCGGAACCTCCCGTTGTGACAACGTCACCGGAAGTGTTTCGCTCACGCGCCAGCCCGCTGGCAGGATGTGCAAAATCATAAAAGTACCTGAACGTCTGACGCTGAATCAGGTCCAGCAGTTCAGCCTCACTTATCAGCGGAAACTTGGGTTCAGGATCAGGACCGGTATAAAAGCTGTTATTGAAACCGTCAAAGGTGTAACCGTTGACACCCTTCAATCCGGTTGTGACTGTAAATGAATATTTTTTGTAATAGTCGAGCGGGGCAGTGGTGGTTATTGTAACCCTTTTATTGCCTTCCGAAAGGGCATACTGAAGCGGAGCCGGGATGTAAAAGTATCCCTGGTAATCAGCCGGATCCAGTGCCTCCGAGAAATCGGCGACTATAGATATGGCTTCCAGGCTGACGTTCCGCGGAATCGCCGGAGGCATGAAGGTTTGTCCGTTTACTGTCACTGAGGTTATCACCATTTTCCCGTTCACCGTGGTGAAACTGTAGGTCACGCCGGGGAAAGTTTCGCGGTTCGCGCCCCGGAGTGACGAAGTTATCTCAAGGGTGTATTCTGAGAGATTATCGAGGCTAGCTGATGGCTGCAGTACCACAGTGCGGTTTTCATCGATGAAGGTTATGGACGCAGGTACTGCAGTGACACCTCCCTTTTTCAGGAGAACGCTCTTTCGCGCCGCAGCGGTATCAAGAGCGCTGCTGAACTCGATCATGGCGTTTTTGTCAACCGGAATATCCGTCAGCGGATTGGCCAGGTCCAGATATACAGTACCCACCTTCGCCCTCACAAGCTGAATCAGTCCCGGTTCACCCCCGGGATCATTCCTGTCGCATGAAAAAAGCAACAGTGACAGTACTATGAGCCAAGCTCCTGATAAACCTTTTTGCATGTTGGATAATTTCCTTAAAAAAAGGGAGGGTCCGGGCTCTTGCCGGGACCCTCCTCCTTTATGATAACAGATAATTTTTACGGCTTCTCCGAGTTGTACATGAGTGTGATTTCATTCTCGGTAAGAGCCTTGTGCCATATGCGGATGTCATCAAGCTGGCCTTTGAAGTGCTGGTTGGCAGGATCGGCATAATTTGCCCAGTCATCGCTGATGGTCCTGTTATTCCTTCCCTGGATGAATCCGAGGGCCCACTTTTTATCAGCAGCATTACCTGCATACTTCAGCCCTGTCACACCTCTCTTGGCATCAGTGTCAGGCCAGAGATTGAAGTCGAAGCTCTTCATCTTTACACCGTCAAAATAAAGTGTTCCGACTTTCGTGGGAGCATTATATGTATAAACAACATTCAACCAGTTATCCTTAAGTTTTGCCATCATCTCGGCAGCTGTCAGGCTCTTTGCATAGGTCCAGCCCTGCCATGCCTGATCCGGGGGGAGGTTATTGTACTTAGCTTCTACAGGAAACCACATGTCTTCAGCAGCGGTGCCGGTAGCATGCTGGTACTGAATGGCGAACTTGGATCCGTCATAACCTCCGAATATCTCATACTGGATTCCGTTCCAGCCTGCGAGACCCATAACGAAATGGCCGTTGGTTTTACCGGTTGAGTTGGTCTTCACCCAGAAAGCGATAGTAAAACTGTTGGCATTCATCAGCAGATCACCGTTGGGGATCTCAATGAGGCTTGTAGTGCCGTTGAATGTGGCAGCCTTTCCGGCAGCAGTCTTTCTTGAAGCCGTGTAGGTAATGTCAATTATGTCAGCGGCAACCGGATCCCAGGCCCCTACGATATCATTGGCATTGTCCTCGAAGGTGAAGTGCGCTACAGCACCTGCAGGAGCAAAAGTGCCGGCAGTGGTGAAGGTCCTCTGAAGCGGGGTTATTGCAATGGCATCAACCGACTTGAGACCGGCACCAATGCTTAGCTGATAGAGGGCACCTGTGCCGAGGGCTCCCTGTGGTGTGATTGTGATTGTGTTGCCTGATGCTGAGACTGTCAGAGTAATCGGAGCATCATCATAATCCTGAACCATCGTTATGTTTGATGCAGTTGCTGTTGCAGGATCAATGTCAACAGTGAACTTTGCAACGATTGTCGGATTGACGGGTACGTTCGTGGGCGATGTGGCACCGTTGAGATCAATTGTGCCGGCCATGAGAGACTCCAGTTCCAGCGGATCCGGATCCTTCTTGCAGCTGGTGAGCATCAGTGAAAATGCCACAGCAAAAAGAAGCAGACTTGTAAAGAGATGTTTTCTTTTCATAAAATTTAAGATTTAAAATTCAACATTCATATTTATTATCAGAGTTATTTACCAATTGGGATTCTGCTGAAGAGACCCCTGTGATATGTCAATTTCATTCTGAGGTATGGGGAACAGCTCATGCTTTCCTGCTTCGAAGCCCATCGGACCGAGAACGGCAGCAGCCCTACCTGTGCGAATAAGGTCCCAGAACCTGTGACCTTCCAGTGCCAGCTCATGACGCCTCTCCTCCATGATGGCATTTCTGAGGGCATTCTTCTCTGTTACAGTTATATCAGGAAGGATTGTATTATTGCCCTCTCTTGCGCGCTCCCTTACCTGGTTGAGATAAAGCAGGGCGTCACCGGGTTTATCGTTCTCGTTAAGCGCTTCCGCAGCCATCAGCAGCACATCGGAATAGCGTATGAGCCTGCGGTTGTGACCCCACTGGGTTATTGTGTTCCTGCCGGGGTACCAAACCTTCTGGTTGTAACACTCCACCTCGGTTACAACACCGTCAACAACCACCTCGTCAGGAGTGGTGCCGTCTCCAAGGATTAAGATACCGTCGAGGGTCTCTCCCAGATCTATGATTGTTGCGCTGAGGCGCGGATCTCCCGTTTCAAAGGAGTTGCGCAGATCAAGCGAAGGCCTGTTAAAACCCCATCCCCTGTTTGGTGATCCTCTGACGCCCTGAGTGTTGGCATACTGGTTTCCTCCCGCACCTTCAACCTCCATGGCTCCTATCTCGAATACTGATTCAACGCCATGTTCACCGTTCTTGCCATTGGCATCGGTGAAAACTGCTTCCATGTCATATTCATCTGATACAATGACTTCAAGGGCGTATTTCTCAACATTCTCAAAATCACCCAGGAACAGGTATACCCTTGCAAGAAGCGCCTTGGCGGCACCCTTCGTGGCACGACCTGCATCATCCGGACCGTACAGACTCTTTTCAGGAAGATTCTGCGCAGCAAATTCAAGGTCCGAAATTACAAGCTGAAATATCTCATCATCTGATGATCGGGGAATTTTCGTGGCAGGGGTTGTGGTCGTAACCTTTGGCACTCCTCCGAAAGCCCGTGCAAGATCAAAGTAAAACAGTCCCCTGAGAAAGCTGGCTTCAGCTATGTACCTGTTGCGCAATTGTTCATCCATTGTAATCAGCGGGACTTTTTCAATGACCACATTGGCTCTCTTTATTCCCTCATAAAGTGCGCTCCACCAGCGGTCAAGTCCGTCCTGGGTGGATGTAAATGAAAATGTCTCATACGGTCCCACGGTAGGCAACTGGTCATTCGGGTTGCTGCCCTTGTGGGCATCATCTGACATAATGTCAAGGATCGGGTATCCGCCTGAGTGATATGCCCAGTCACGGACAGAAACATATACAGCATTGGTGGCCAGCAACGCATCAGATGCCGTCACCGGGAATGCCTCCTGTGTAAGCTCACCCTGCGGATCCTTCTGCAGGAAATCTTCACACCCCGTGGCAATAAACAGGGATGCAACAAGAAGAAGAGATATCGTTATCTTGGTTTTCATCTTTCTCAGAATTGCAGGTTAACACCAATTGAATATGTTGACGTTATTGGATAAGCTCCGTAGTCTATTCCGTTCGATAGTACATCGTAACTTCCGATCTCGGGTGTGTACCCTGTGAATTTAGTCATTGTAAAGAGGTTTGTTCCCTTAAGGTAAACCCTTAGCTGCTGAATGTATGCCTTCTGTGACAATACAGCCGGAAGGGTGTATCCAAGGGTTACGCTTCTAAGCCGCAGAAAAGAACCATCATGGATGAACCTGTCTGAGGGAGTGAAATTGTATCCCCCGAAAGAGGGTCTGGGCTCTGTATTGCTTGTCCCCGGACCCGTCCACCTGTCAAAAACATGCTGCTCGAAGTTGTAGGGGTCAGGCCTGACCACCTCCTTCCCGTTGAAGATCTTGTTGCCTGTCTGCCCCTGAAAATCTATGCCGAGATCCATCCCCTTGTATTCGATCATACCGTTAAAACCGAAAATGAACTTCGGGATCGGGGAGCCTATGTAGGTCCGGTCACGTCCGTCCAGTATTTTGTCCCCGGTCACATCCACAAACCTCAGATCACCGATACCTGCCTGTGATGTGTGCGGGTAAGCCGCCAGTTCTTCATTACTCTGGAAAATGCCGTCTGTCTTGTATCCGTAGAAAGCTCCTATCGGCAACCCCACACTGCTAAGGGTAACAGGCCTGCCGTCACCAAGGTACCCACCGATCAGTGTCGAATCTACCCCGCTGTTTCCGCCAATCTCAAGCACCTCGTTGTGAATCGTTGATCCAAGCAACCCAACCGAATAAGTTATCTCCCCCACCTTCTCCCTCCAGTTGAGGTTGAATTCAAATCCCCTGTTAAGAACGGAAGCTGCATTGTAACGAACCCTCTGACCCTGACCGTTGCCGAGATGCCCTGGTGTGGACAGTTCAACCAGGATGTCATTCGTTACCCTGTTGTAGAAATCAAATTCGGTTGTGAGCCTGTTGGCAAACATACCTATCTCGGCTCCTATGTCGGTTTGTGTGGTGCTTTCCCACTTCAGGTCAGGATTGCCGCTCTTGCCGTAGGTTGCAGCAGGAACAGGGGCGTCAGGATTGCCAAGCACTGCAATTATCGACGACTGAACCCGCGAATACCTGTCGTAATACGATATCTTGTCATTCCCTATGATACCCCAGCTGGCTCTGAGCTTCAGCTTGGAGATCCAGTCAAATGACTTCATGAAAGGCTCGTTCCCCACATTCCATCCAAAGGCAACGGACGGGAAATTCGAGAACCGGTTCTCCTTCGAAAACTTCGACGACCCGTCACGACGGAAAGTGACTGTGACTATATATTTATTGTTTAAAGAATAGTTGGCCCTGAACAGGTATGACATCATTGCATAGTATAGCCCGGCATCAACCCCATTGGAAATTGACTGAATTGTGTTTACGTTATTTGCCGGGTCATAGATATAAGAAGGACTTATGTACCAGAAATCCTGCCCGTCACGAAGCACGTTCTCTCCCGGTATGCTTGTAAACTCGGATGATGACTCCTGCATTGTAAATCCGGCTACTATATCAAGAGAGTGGATATCGGCGAAAGTGTTCCTGTAACTGACAGTGTTTTCCCAGAGCCAGTTGAGATTGTCGGAACTCCCCTTGAAAATGTCACTCAGAACATTTTGCTGCTGTGACGCCGTATTGTCAGGATTGAAGACCGTGTAAGCAGGTGTGAAGCTTGTTGATTTGTTGTATGATGCATCTATTCCCAGGCTTGACCTGAGTGTAATAGCCTTCATTATTGATGCTTCTGCAAAAATATTACCGACACCTCTTACACCTTTCCTGAAGTCATTCGAATACTCCAGTGAAGCCAGCGGGTTCCCCACGTTATAGACAACAGCATAATCGCCGTTGTCATAATATGGTTTCAGTACCGGCTGAGCGCGGTAAACGGCATATGTGACATTAGGTGCATTCTGCTGCGTATACGGGGCAATCGTCAGGTTGTTCCCGAGCTTAAGAAAAGGTGTAAGATTATAAGTATTGTTCAGTTTGAGGGTAAAACGGCTGTAGTTTGACTTGTCAATTATACCGTCCTGGATGAATGCACCGATACCAACGTAATACTGGGTCAGCTTGGTTGCCCCGGTGACCGACAACTGGTGGTTGTGAATCGGAGCCGTTGAAAAAACCAGGTCCTGCCAGTCAGTGTTGGGAACCAGGTCGACGTTGTTGTAGGAACCGGCAACAATTTCATTGGAGACTATTGCAAACTCCCTCCCGTCAAGCAGGTCTATCTTCCTTGCCAGATGCTGAATTCCGAATTCGGAGCTGATATTGAAGCTTGCTTTCTCCTGACCGAGAGTACCGGTCTTGGTGGTTATAATTATAACACCGTTCGCTCCGCGTGATCCGTAAATAGCAGTTGCGGAAGCATCCTTCAGAACCTCCATTGAAGCTATGTCTGCGGAGTTGAGGAATGAAATATCGTCAAGGATTACGCCATCTACTACGAAGATCGGCGACGAGTTGTTAAAGGTTCCTACACCGCGTACCCTTACTGCGGCTCCTGCACCGGGGGCCCCGCTGGTACTTATCACCTGTACTCCCGTAACCTTCCCCTGCAAACCCTGCTCTGCATTAAGAGAGGTCACCTTCAGAAGATCATCAGTCTTAACAGAGCTTACTGAGCCTGTCAGGTCACTCTTCCTCACTGTACCGTAACCTATCACCACAACTTCGTCCATTACAGTGGTCTCTGTGGCCAGAATAACATCTATCTGGGTTCGCGATCCGACAGGTATCTGCTGAGTGACCATACCCACCATCGAAAAGACCAGCGTGTCAGTCGGCTGGGCAGAGATGGTGTATTGACCGTCAGCATCGGACATCGTCCCCCGGAAGGTGTTCTTGACCAGAACCGATACCCCCGGCAGAGGCAGATTCTGATCATCAACCACCGTTCCCTTAACCGCTACCTGGGCAGTCAGACTGCCCACATAGGTCAGGATCAGAAAAAGAATTGAGATAATTTCTTTCATTTCGGTCAGATTTTTATCCAAGTTAAGAAGTGTCAGCAACCTGTTAAACAAACAAACCGGTCGTTTGATTTTCTCATCGAAAAAAACATATTTGCAAGGCACCTATACAATGCCTCAACAATCATCTGCATAATATTGTTTATGAATTACTTAAAAATGAATTTCGGGGAAGATCGACTTAAACCATCCGTCACTGTAATCAGCTGTGGTGACTGGTAACGTCAGGTGAACAATGAAGGACTTATCACCCTGCAGTGTATTTCAAAAGGACCGGATTGTCAGGTTTTGCTCCTGACATGTTTCGGACTTCTGTAGTTGTCAGTATCCCAGCGTGAACTCCTTTTCGGTGGCTGGAACTCCCTCCTTCATCCAGACAGGCATAGGCTCACCTTTAAGGTAATGGTTGAAGAACTGCGCCATACGCTTCTGGAAGTCAATGCGGTTAGGAAGTTTCTGTGCCCAGTGAGGCTCGCCATTGTAATTGAGAAGCCATGCCGGTTTACCGAGGCGCCTCATTGCAATAAAGAACTCAATTCCCTGGTACCATGGAACGGCT
>CAZOHL010000052.1:0-6954 GCA_964579645.1 uncultured Rikenella sp.
GCTGTTTCATAGACAATGACGGAGAGTTCTTTGACACAACCCATTTCCCGCAGTCTCTTGCCGGATGGCCGTTTCGCGGCAGCGGCACATATCTCATTCAGGGGAAGGTTGTTGACGAGTTTGGCAGCACCTCACTCGAGGTTGAAAAGATGGCGAAACTGCCCGTGCAGCCCGATCCGAGGTACTGATATGTCAGGCAGCAGGCATTAGGCAATAGGCCTAACCTAACTGTCCACCCTGGTAACCCTGGTTATCCCCTTGACTGACTGTATCTTCTTGATTATTCCGTAGAGGAAGTTGATGTTTGGCACAAGGAGCTCAATACGCCCCTCAAAGAGGCCATTGTTCATGCTATAGGTGAAATTCTTGACTGTCACCCCTTTGTATTCGGCCAGTATTTCAGTAATGCGAGCAACTATCCCCAGGTTTTCAACACCCGTCAGCCTGATCTGTGCCAGGAAACCTCTCGCAGAATCAAGCCTTGTCCATCGTGCCCTGACAATCCGGTAAGGGAAGTTCGATAACATGAAATCGGCGTTCGGGCAGGTAGCCCGGTGAATTTTAATTCCCTCAAGAACTGTCACAAACCCGAAAACGCGGTCGCCGAAAACAGGGTTACAACACTTGGCCAGTTTATAATCAAGCCCTTCAACTTTTTCATTTATAACAAGATAATCTCCTGCGCTTCCAGTTTCTTCCTGGGGATGCAATTCGGGGGTCCTGGCCGGACTCTCTTCGGGTTGCTCCTCAGTCCTGAGCAGCACCTTTTTGATCTGCAGGAGGTCAGTTTCGCCCAGGGCGATACTGAAATAGAGATCCTGTGATGTCTTGAATCCGTACTCTGTAAGCAGCTTAACCACGGTTGCATCGCCATACGGAATCTTCCAGTTCTTGAGCCTTCGGGTGAGCATCTCCTTGCCATCGGCCGCCAGTTTGAACTTCTCCTCGTTGAGAGCCTGTTTAATCTTTGTACGGGCCTTATTTGTGATGGCAAACGACAGCCAGTCGCGCTTCGGAGTTTGTTTTGACGAGGTGATGACAGAGACGTGGTCGCCATTCTGCAGTTTCTGTTTAAGCTGTACGTTGCGGCCGTTAATCTTTCCGCCAATGCATTTGGAGCCAACCTCGGTATGTATGTCAAAAGCGAAGTCAAGCAGGGTGGCACCCACCGGCAGCTGTCTGACTTCCCCCTTCGGAGTGAAAACAAACACCTCGTCGGCATAGAGACCTGGTCTTATTTCCCCGAGGAAGTCGCTTCCCTCCTTCTCAACCGTTCCCAGGACTTCGCGCATCTGTGCCATCCATGCGTCAAGGCCGCCTTCGCCTTTAATTCCCTTGTAGCGAAAGTGAGCGGCAAGACCTTTTTCGGCAATCTCATCCATGCGTCTTGTGCGTATCTGGACCTCCACCCAGCGACCGGCGGGAGTCACCACGGTGGTATGGAGCGACTCGTACCCGTTTGTCTTTGGGACAGAAATCCAGTCGCGCATCCTGCTCGGGTCAGGCTGGTAGATGTCAGTCACAACTGAATATACCTGCCAGCATGACGATTTCTCATGTGCCGGATCGGTATCGATAATTATTCTGATCGCAAAAATATCGAATACCTCCTCGAAGGCCACTCCCTGGCGCTTCATCTTCTGCCAGATGGAGTGAATTGACTTGGTGCGGCTCTTGAGCTCGTAGCTGATGCCCATGGAGTCAAGTTTCTCAGTCACCGGTTGCGAAAACTCCCTAATCAGCCTGTTTCTCGAAGTGGTTGTCTGCTTCAGCCTGGCTTCTATCTCACCGTATTCCTCCGGTTCCATAAGCTTCATGGCCAGATCTTCCATCTCTGACTTGATGTTATAGTAGCCCAGCCGGTGCGCCAGTGGCGCGAAGAGGAAATAGGTTTCAGAAGCAACAGGCAGCCTCTCTTTCTCCGGAAGCCATTCGAGGCGTCTCATTATCAGCAACCGTTCGGCCAGGGCTATCAATATCACCCTGCCGTCATCTGCCAGCGAGAGAAGCAGCTTGCGGAAGTTTTCTGCCTGGCCTGTGAAATCCCTGCCTTTCAGAGCAGTTACACGGGAAAGGCCTTTGATTACTTCCTTAATCGAGTTGTCATCAAGGGTATCAATCCGTGACCATGCTTCGGTTCCCTCCCTGATACCAGAGAGCAGGGCACTGATCACGGCCGGGAGTCCCAGTCCGATTGCCGTTGCCGTAACCCTGGCCAGTTCAAGGTAATACAGAGGCAATGGCTCGCCAAGGTATTTACTGTCAGATGGGTAGTATGATCTTGCAATCTCGGTGGCAAGACTGAGGGCCTTCCTGTCTTCCGCTGTTACGGGAGCAGGCAGCGCTTTCAGCACCAGGCTTTGTCTGCTGCGGATCTGTGCGGCCAGTTCAGCCATGACATTTTATTTCAGAGGTGAATTCGGCTCCCTCTTCATTTCGAGGTAATAGCCATAGTCAACCACTGCAGGGATGATTCTCTGCAACAAGGCGGTAAACCTGCCGGCCCAGGTCATTATCTTGTTTCTTTTCTTCTTGCGTATCCCCTTCAGTATCCAGCGAGCGACGAACTCGGGAGACATCATCTTCTTTTCCTCCCTGGGTGAGTTTCCCTGCTCTGAGCCGTCAGCAAGAAGTGCGTGCCTGCGTACTTCAGATGTGGTGAATCCGGGTGCAATGATCATTACGTGCAGTTTCTCCTTCAGGTTTTCAATCCTGACTGTCTCAAGGAATCCGTGCATGGCGAACTTGGAGGCAGAATAGCCGGTGCGACCGGGAAGCCCGTGGAAACCTGCCGTGGATGAGACGCCAACTATTGATCCCCTGTTACGAACCAGATATGGCAGAGCATACCTGGTGCAATAGACAGTACCCCAGAAGTTGACATCCATAAGTCTCTTCAATACAGTTAAATCAACGTCGTCAAATAAAGCTCTCATTGATATGCCTGCATTATTGATCAGGATATGTACAGTGCCGAATTTTTCGATTGTTTTTTCAACCAGCCGGCGGCAATCTTCCTCGCGGGAGACGTCTGTAACGCATACGAGCGACTCGGCGCCCATACCAGATATTTCCTTTTCAATTTCTGCTAGTCGTTCAGCTGAGCGTGCAGCGAGGACAACCCTGCTGCCCTGACGGGCGAACTCAAGTGCTGTAGCCTTGCCAATACCCGATGAAGCGCCGGTAACGATTACAACTTTATCGCGGAAAATATTGCGTTTCATTTGCTCATCAGATGGATGATAAATATAATGAGATTTTGCCCTTGCCTATACAATGGATTAATTTTTTACGATTTTCGGCAAAAGTGGGCATTTTTTTTTGATAGGATGATTTTTTGCAATACATTTGCACTCTCAAAAAAATTGACTGATTCAGTAGCTCAGCAGGTAGAGCACATCCCTTTTAAGGATGGGGTCCTGGGTTCGAGCCCCAGCTGGATCACGGGAGGCAGCAGAGGCTGCCTTCTTTGTTTCATTCCGGCCCGAACAGCCACCTCAGATCTCTGTCGCCTGATCACCTGATATCATGATGTAACCCTGAACCATCCCATGCTGCCAGGCACATATATCATGATGTAATATCTTATTTTATTTACATCATACTGGATATCAGCATATTTAAATCTGGCAACAAGTTCTCCGCTCTCATAAATCCTTCCGTCGGTTGTATATGCCTTAATTCTCATGATCAGTATCAGCTCGTCCTCCTTGTTACTGAATTTGTACTGGTATGACTGGAGAAAGTATAACCCGTTGTCCCATTCATCAATTGTCATAGTCAGCGGAAAAAATGTAGGATTATAGGAGAAATCACCGCTTATCTTTCCGGTGCAATATTCCTTCCTGATCGAACCGGTAATAGTGAACTTCTCAGCATTGCCCAGAAATGCATCAGGTGCAATCTGCTTCGAATTCCCTGTAAAAGTGATCCTGGGGTAGAGTAACCTTTCCACCGTGTCCATTTCTGAACCCTTACATTCATCCCCTTCTGTGAGCACCTCACAGCTCTGCATACTTACAATAAAGCAGAGCGTAACAACTGAAAGTTTAAACAATGAAGCTTTCATGGAAGGTAGTTTTAATAAATTTAAGTCCAATTAATGAAATGGCAATAAAAAAAAGGCGCCAATATGGCGCCTCGCTTTAAATATAGTCTGACTGAAGTCGTTGGTCAGGGCGTCAATCCCGGACCCTACTTCGACAGTACCGGTATCTGCCTGCTGATCGATTCCTCAAGGGAGATAAGGGTCTCAGTTCGCATTACGCCGGGGATTGCCTGAATCTTTTCCGTCAGTACCTCGCGCAAATGTTCATTGTCACGGGTATAAACCTTTATGAACAGCGAGTAATTTCCAGTAGTATAATGGCATTCAATAACCTCAGCAATATCCTTCAGTTTGCTGATCACCTCCTTGTATTTACCAGGGTTATCAAGGTAAAGACCGACATAGGCACATGTTCTGAATCCGACCATTATGGGATCAACCTTGAACTCAGATCCCTTTATAACACCCACTCTGATAAGCCTCTGGACCCTCTGATGAATTGCCGCACCTGATACATTGCACTCACGTGCAACCTCGAGGTACGGGATTCTGGCATTCTTGGTTATGATGTCCAGTATTTTTCTGTCCAGATTGTCAATTTGCAAATTTTCTGCCATGATTACTTTCTATATTTTAGTCATTGAATAAAATTATGCCTTTAAAGTTACAAATTTAAAGCAAACCGGATTCAATTCCTATTTATAAGACCAGTAATTCTGCTGACAGAATCGAATTCTTTTTCAACAAGGTATTTTTCGATCCCTTTCACAATCGAGGTACCTGCCCGGGGATCAATGAATGAGACAGTTCCAACCTGAACTGCCGTGGCCCCTGCAAGGATAAATTCTATCGCATCCTCAGCATTCATAATACCGCCAAGTCCTATGACGGGTATATTGACCGCCCTTGCCACCTGCCAGACCATCCTGAGGGCCACAGGTTTTATCGCAGGACCGGAAAGCCCGCCAGTAACTGTGGAGAGTTTGGGCTTCATTGTCCTGGCATCAATAGCCATGCCAAGAAGCGTATTGACGAGGGAGACTGCCTCAGCACCCTCCTCTTCTGAAATCCGGGCAAACTCAGTTATGTCTGTGACGTTTGGTGAAAGCTTGACAATTAGTGTTTTATTATAAACCCTCCGGACTGCTGAAATGACTTCGCGGGCAGACGCAGGGTTAGTTCCGAAGATCATACCTCCTTTCTTGACATTCGGACATGAAATATTGAGCTCAATAGCCGGAACAGCCTCAAGTGCATCAAGCCGGCGAGACAGTTCCACGTAGTCCTCAATTGTATTGCCATTTACATTGACAATCACATGTGTGTTATATTCAGCGAGATGAGGATAAATGTTTTTCTCGAAATAGTCTATTCCCTTATTCTGGAGTCCCACGGCATTAAGCATTCCAGATGCCGTCTCTGCCATCCGCGGGTATGGATTTCCTTCCCTGTGTTCCAGGGTGGTGCCCTTGACTATGATTCCTCCAAGCTCAGATAAATCCATAAAATCTTCAAGTTCTGAGCCATAGCCGCAGGTGCCTGATGCCAGGATAACAGGATTGCGGAACTCCAGCGGTCCGATCTTTATTCTGAGGTCTGCCATTTGAGATCTTTTATGTTGAAAACCGGACCATCAGTGCAGGAACACAGGTTACCGGAAGTTGTCGGCACCACGCAACAGAGACATATGCCGAGTCCGCATGCCATCAGGTTCTCAAGCGACACCTCGCAAAATATATCTCTCCTGCGGCACAGGGCAGCCACAGCCTTCATCATAGGTTCCGGTCCGCAGCAATAGACCCTGTCCCATTGCTCATTCCCGAACTCCGGGATGTCAGTCACAAATCCCTTGTATCCCGCCGATCCGTCTTCGGTCGAAAGATATACCGTTCCCAGTGCACTGAACTCATCATGACTGAGGATTCTTGAAAGGTTCCTGAAACCGAGCGCAAAAAAAGGCCTTACGCCTGATTCGCGGATCTTTCTTCCAAGGTAGAGAAGAGGTGCCATGCCGCATCCACCACCCACCAGCAGGACTCTTTCGCCCATGGCGGGAAGGGTAAATGAATTGCCTAGCGGATAAATGAGATTCAGCTTTTCCCCTGGTTTCAGTCTTGACAACCTCTCAGTACCAGGACCAGCTATCTGCACCAGGAGAGAGAGTGTGTTGTCAGCGTAATCTATGTCATGAACTGAGAGCGGACGACGGAGAAACGTGGAAGGACTATCGTTAACGAGCGCCTGAACAAACTGGCCAGGCTTAATCACCGGCAGCCCTTCTGAAGATAAAACCTTTATCACAACGAAACTTTCAGTGAGTTTCCTGTTGCTGATAACCCTGAGATCTTCAATCCTCTTTTTCATCAATCCTCCTTGACTGCAAAAATAGACATTTTGGACTGAATCCGTCAGGATGGCTTATACTCGGTAAAAGTTTTATCAGAATAGAATAAAACGATTCTCGTGAGCTTCGCCGAGCCGCTTTCATTTTCATTCCGGTCTGCCTGAAATACTTCTGCAACATCCTGGCGGTTTTCATTAATGCCCTGGAATTCCCCGTCATCTGTCAAAGCATCATGCCGGGAAGACGGAATTTGTCCTGTTAACATGGCATCCTGCTTCTCATCATCAAACAGGGTTGGCTGTGATACAGCCTTGTACATTGAACCGCGACCGAACAGCAGCCAGTCTGCCGAGAGGGAAGGGTACCTGTGAAGCATCTTAATTACAAAATCAAGACTTGGATTGTTTCTCCCTGAAAGTATATGAGATATACCGGAAGGCTGAACACCAATTTCCTCGGCAAACTGCGCATAGCTCTTGTTTTCATTCTGCAGAAATGCCTGTATGCGATCTTTCATGGCTAAAACCTCTTTTTACAAATGTAACTACTTATTGAATTACAT
>CAZOHL010000052.1:7054-21052 GCA_964579645.1 uncultured Rikenella sp.
ATCCCTGCACAGGGAATATTTAATTCTGGAAACATAATTTAAAACATATTTTGCTGAGGATTCTTTTCATTATCTTCATACACTTAATTGGTTAGATCAAATTTTTCATGTATCCGGGCGTAACAACTGACATATGGTAAAAAGCAAATTTTCACTGGCCATCCACTGGCAGATCTTGATCATGCTGGCTCTTGGCGGATTATTCGGATATTTCTTTCCTCATCTGACAAAGTATACGAACTGGATAGGTGAAGTTTTTCTGAGGGGATTGAACATGGTTATTGTGCCGCTGATCTTCTGTTCCATCATGACAGGTGTGGCAAGCGTGGGCACGGCAGAGAACCTGGGCAGGCTGGGATTGAAAACAATGGGGTATTATGTTTTTTCCACCCTTCTGGCTATCCTGACCGGATTTCTGTTTGTACAGCTGATTAAGCCTGGTGTAGGTGCTGACCTGGGATTGCAGGTACCCGTGGAAGAGATTTCGGCAGGCAAGGAGAGTTTCGGCAAGGTGCTTATCAACATTGTTCCAGTGAACATCATCAGGGCTATGTCAGAGGGTAACATGCTGGCAATCATATTTTTTGCCATCCTGGCAGGTTTCTTCGTGACACGTGTCGGTGAAAAATCACGGGTTCTTCTTGTCGACGTTGTCAACGCTATTCTCGATGTGATAATGAAGATCACCATGTTCGTCATCAGGTTTACCCCTCTGGGCGTGTTCAGCATAATTGCAAAGGTGCTGTCACAACAGATAAACAGTGGCAACCAGGTTGGTGAGATTATCAGCAGCATGGGTATCTATTTCCTGACAGTACTGCTGGGGCTTGTGATTCAGGGATTTGTCACCCTTCCCCTGATGGTTAAATTCCTGGGCAGAGCAAACCCGATCAAGCATATGAAGAATATGTCGACCGTCCTTCTGACAGCCTTCTCAACGTCATCATCCAATGCTACCCTCCCGGTAACCATGGAAGCAGTTGAGACAAAGAATGGTGTATCAAACAAGATTGCCAGCTTTACGATTCCGCTGGGAGCCACAATCAACATGAACGGAACGGCTCTCTACGAGTGTGTGGCTGTGATGTTTATAGCGCAGGCTTACGGCATTGACCTGAGTTTCGGGCAACAGATGGTGGTAATATTCACGGCGTTGCTGGCTGCCATCGGCTCGGCAGGGATACCAATGGCCGGACTGGTGATGATGGCTGTTGTGCTGAATGCTGTTGGACTGCCCCTCGAAGGAATAGGACTTATACTTGCGGTAGACCGTATTCTTGACATGTTCCGCACTGCCATAAATGTCTACGGAGACACGTGCGGAGCGGTAATCATTGCAAAATCAGAAGGGGAACAGCTTACTGTCTAGGCAAGAGGCAGCAGGCAGTAGGCAGTAGTGAAACCTTTGTAAATCATACAGATACTGTCTGAATTATATCTTCACTATTGCCTATTGCCTATTGCCTTGAAGAAGACAGAACTCATCCGCAGCTGCCGCCACATCCGCTGCTCTTGCTTCCGCATGACGAGCAGCCACCTGATGACGGTCCCATCAGCTCCTCGGGAGTTGCCTCGCGAACATCCACAACCTTGCCGGTAAAATGAAGATCAGTGCCTGCAAGAGGATGGTTGAAATCCATTTTCACAAAAGCATCACCAATCTCTACAACCACACCGTTCATCCTGTTACCCTGGGAATCCATCATGGGCACGGTGTTGCCAACATAACATATTTCACTTCTCAGAACACCTTCATCCTCAAATATATTCCTTGGCAGGCTGATAACCATCTCCTCACGCACTTCACCGTAAGCATCGGCGGCAGCAAGGCTGAAATCAAATGCAGCCCCTTCTTCAAGTCCTGCAAGCTTTTCTTCAAATGCCGGAAGCAAGCGGCCGGCGCCAAAGACAAATGAAAGGGGAGATGACTCTTCCACAGTTTCAATTATCCTTCCTTCCTTGTCACCTTCGTGAAGAGTATATGCCAGGGAGGCAAATTTGTTGTTTTCAATTTTCATAACTATCTGATATGATTTATATTCAATTATTTTATATCAATTAGAAATAGAACTCTATTCTAATCTCCGGGGTATCATATATTCCGTATTCATTTCCGGTTATGCTCCAGAGAAAACTGATGTTCATGCTTGACCTTTTGCCTGTCGGTTGTGACAAACCTGCTCCTGCAAGGAAGGTGCCATAATAAAATCGACCGTCAGCCTCAGGATCAGAATTAAAAAAGGCTCGTTGCAGGCTGAGTCCCTCATACTCACAATTAACAAAAATTCCGGTATTCATGCCAACAGGAATAATATTGTTCAGGTCCTGAACTAGTGTCACCTGCAGCATTACCCTGCCACCGTAGATGGATGTCCTGCCGTATGGATCCTTGTAATACTGGAATGAGGGTCCGGCCCCGACAGCAACCCGGGGAAGCAGCCATATGCCTGCAAGAGGCGCCACCTCGATGTTGGTAACCGTCCCGAACTGAAGACCAAATGATCCGCCGAAAAACAGCCGCTGTTTAACCGGAGGTCTCCCCTCCTCAGCATTCTCCGTCACCGGGACCTGTCCTGATGCTGTAGCCGCCAATACAAGGCAGAAAGCCAAAGCCAGTATCTTCTTCATTGATCCAGTATCCTCATTTTGAGGCTACAAATAAAGCTAAAATTAAGTACATTTACGGTAGTTCTGCCATGCAAAAATGAGTATGGTATAGTTATATCACTGACAATAAGATGAATATTGTAATTACAGGGGCTTCCTCAGGCATTGGCCGGGAGACAGCCATCAGGCTCTCAGGGGAGCCTGGAAACAGGATATATGCAATAGCCCGCAACCGGAAATCGCTTACAACCCTCTCCGGGGCCGCAGGACATAAGAATATCATACCGGTGCCCATGGACATCACTTCAGGCCGATCCTCGTTCAGTGAGCTTAAAAACAGGCTTGAAAAGGAGGCTGGAAGGGTTGATATCCTGATCAACAATGCAGGTCACCTTGTAAACAAACCATTTGAGGATTACACAGAAGCTGACATTGCCGAGTCTGTATCTGTCAATTTCACCTCTGCTGCCAGGCTGACAGCGGAACTTCTTCCATTAATGGTCCGGGGTTCGCATGTTGTCAATATTGGCAGCATGGGTGGTTTCCAGGGAAGCCTGAAGTTTCCCGGGCTGTCATGGTACAGCGCCACAAAGGGAGCCATTGTTGTGCTTACAGAATGCCTTGCCGCAGAGTATGCAGGAAGGGGCATCTCCTTCAACTGCCTCTGCCCGGGGGCAGTACAGACGGAGATGTTCCGGAAAGCGTTCCCCGGATTCAGTGCACCAGTATCTCCTGCTGACATGGCGGCCTTTATCGCTGATTTTGCAGTGAACGGCAACAGGTTCTTCAACGGGAAGATATTGCCGGTGGCTGTATCCGTTCCATAAGGTAATAGGCAGCAGGCAGTAGGCAGTAGTGAAATTACTGCTAATCATGCAGTTGCTGGATGTATTGTCAGCGCTAGTGGCTAATGCCTATTGCCTCTTGCCTAACCCTGGTACTGCTTAACTGAAATGCGACCGGAAATTGCCAAGTATCCATTGAATGCCAGAGCCTTCAGCTCATCTTCACCCGGGTAGACGAAAACCGGGGCGATATGCTTCACCATCCGGCTTACCCTCTCCACATGAGCACTGTCATATGCAAGTCCGCCTGTGAGTATTATGCAATCGACCTCCCCTGCCAGAACCGCTGACATCGCTCCTATCTCCTTGGAAGTCTGATAGCTGCACCCTTCCACCACCAATGCTGCATTGATATCGCCATTGTCAGCTCTTTTCGATGCCTCCTGGAAATTGTTTGTTCCCAGGTAAGCCACTATTCCTCCCTTGCCGGCAAGCATGGCCTTTATGTCTGACGGTTTGTATTTTCCGCTGAAACAGAGTTCGGACAGCTGCCAGGAAGGCAGTCCGCCGCTTCGCTCTGGCGAATAAGGCCCGTCGCCGTTCAGGGCATTGTTAACGTCTATGACTCTTCCCCGACTGTGTGCTCCGACGCTTATACCCCCGCCCATGTGCGCAACTATCAGGTTAAGATCTTCATACTCCCTTCCCACCGATGCTGCGTAGATCCTGGCTACTGCTTTCTGGTTCAGAGCATGGAATATCGACCTTCTTGCAATAAGCGGGTGCCCTGAAAGTCTTGCTACCGGCTCCAGCTCATCAACCACCACCGGATCAACAATATATGCTTTTGCGCCTGGGAGCTGTTTTACAACCATATCTGCCAGTAGTGCTCCGAGGTTGCTGGCATGTTCGCCGTTTTGCGCTTCGGACAGATGCTCTTTCATCAGGTCATTGACCTCATAAATGCCGGATTCGATCGGATTCACAAGCCCTCCCCTGCCAACCACCGCCGCAATTCGCTTCATATCTGCATGTTCCTCCCTGAGAGCATCCATAATCACCCTGTACCTGAACGGAAGCTGGTCAGTCATTGTAGAAAAGCCTTCCAGCTCTTCAGTGCTGTGCCTCAAACTTCTCTCCATGAGTTTTTCATTCTCCTCATAGAGAGCAAACTTGGTGCTTGTTGAACCGGGATTAATTGCAAGGATAAGGTTCTCCTTCATCATTGTCACGATTTATGTGAGGCCATAAGGCATGCAAGGGCCACGCAGTAGTATTTTGACAGTTCGCTTTCACTTCTTGACATCAGCACAACTGGTTTGGAGGTGCCGCAGATCATTCCTGCCAGTTCTCCTCCGCCGAAGAGCATAAGCCCTTTGTAGAACGGATTACAGGACTCAAGCGACGGGAAAAGCAGAATGTCAGCATCTCCGGCCAGGGGTGTATCCACCCCCTTGATCCTGACGCTGTCCGGATCACAAGCAAGGAAGAGATCAACCGGGCCATCCATGATGCAGTCAGGTATCTGACCTCTCTCTGCCATCTTGCACATAACCGAGTAATCGATGGTATTCGGGAAATGGTCGCTCACCTTCTCCGATGCACCTATAAGGGCAATCCGTGGTTTCTCTATCCCGAAACTATGTGCCATTTCGAGTGCATACCTGGCCATAGCCACCTTCTGATCCAGGTCAGGGAACGGGATCACTGCCGTGTCAGTGATAAACAACAACTTATGGTAAGCGGGGATCTCTACCGCACAAACGTAACTCATAACGGCTTTCGGTGGCAGCAGGCCTTTCTCCCTGTCCATCACGGCCCGGAGGAACTTATCGGTGCCCACGAGGCCTTTCATCACAATGTCAGCCTCACCGTTACGGGTGACTGACACAGCCAGTTCCGCAGCGCTCTTTTCGTCTGGTGATTCAACCAGTGTAAAGCGTTGGGGATCAGCTCCTGTCTCCTGGCAGGCAGCAAGTATTTGTTCACGCCGGCCAATCATTATGGCCTCTGCAAATCCTTCAGAAACAGCCCTGTGGAGTGATCCTACAGTATTAGGGTCCTGAGCCCAGGCGACGGCTATTTTCTTTTTAATTCCTGACGACCTTACGGTGTCAGCCATCTGCCTGAGACTTGTAATCATTTCAATCTTTTCTTGATATTGCCGCTGCAAGGACAATGCTGTCATACTTCGCCTGGTCAGAGTCGCTCCTGGAAGTAAGCACTATCGGAGCCGTGGCTCCGAGTATCACTGCTGCCACTCCCGCGTGTGCGAAAAACACAAGTGACTTGTAAAGTACGTTTCCCACTTCGATGTCAGGCATCAGAAGGAGGTCGGTATCGCCTGCCACATCGCTTCTGATACCCTTGTGCCTGGCGCTTTCAAGGCTGATTGCATTGTCAAAGGCCAGCGGTCCGTCGATCAGGCAGTTCCTGATCTGATCACGCTGGTTCATCTTTGAAAGGAGCGCTGCATCGAGGGTAGCCTGCATATTCTCACTGACCATCTCAACAGCGCCCAGCACAGCCACCTTCGGCATATCCACACCAAGCTTGTTGAGACAGGCCACTGAGTTGTTCACTATTGCAATCTTGTCCTGCAGGTTGGGAGCAATATTCATCGCTACGTCTGTTACGGCGATAAGCTTGTGGTAGGCAGCCACCTCGAATATGGCGAAGTGAGAAAGCAGTGAGCCTGATCTAAGCCCCCACTCCTTGTTCAGAACACCCTTGAGCAGGTTTGATGTACCCACCTTGCCTTTCATCAGGATGTCTGCCTGGTTGCTGCGCACCATCCTGACGGCTATCTCGATGGCCATCTCTGAATCAGGCTCGTGCACAACCCTGACCCCTGTCAGGTCAAAGCTGTTCTCGGCTGCAATATTATGAATCGCTTCCTTGTCTCCCACGAGTACGGGTTCAATGAAGCCGTCCTTTGCGGCCATAAGTACCGAGGCGAGTGAGTTGTGATCCTGTGCGGCAGCCAGTACCAGGCGCCTTGCAGGCTTGTCAACAAGCAGCTGCTTGAGTTCGGAGAGGTGCTTAAGAGCCATAATTCGGAAGGTTTAGTGTGTCAGCTTCTCAACAATATCCTGGGTGTCAGATGCAATCACAAGCTCTTCGTCGGTAGTTACAACCATGACCTTTACCCTTGAGTCCGGTTTCGAAATGATCAGATCCTTACCTTTTACACCGTGGTTGATTTCCGTGTCAATCTCAATGCCCATGTACTCCATTCCGCTGCAGATCATCTTCCTTGCGTTGAAGTCATTCTCGCCAACACCTGCAGTGAATATAAGCAGATCGAGACCGTTCAATGCCGCAACATATGCTCCTATGAACTTCTTGATCTTGTAGGCATACATGTTAAGCGCCAGCAGTGCTTTCGGATTCCCTTCATTTGCTGCAATCTCCAGGTCACGCATGTCGGATGAGAGCTGTGAAATGCCTGCCACACCGCTCTTTTTGTTTATCATATTGTTGACACCGCTAACGCTAAGCTCCTCTTTATCTGCAAGGTAGAGAAGAACGCCGGGATCAATCTCACCGGTGCGGGTACCCATTATCAGGCCGTCAACCGGGGTAAAGCCCATTGATGTGTCAATTGACTTCCCGTGTTCAATGGCGGTGATTGAGGCTCCGTTGCCAAGGTGGCAGGTAATAATCTTAGAGCTGGCGTAATCCATCTTCAGTATCCTGCATGCCTTTTCGGCTACATACCTGTGGCTGGTACCGTGAAAGCCATACTTCCTGATACGGTATTTCTCATAATACTCGTACGGAATGGCGTACATAAAGGCATAGTCAGGCATTGACTGGTGGAACGAAGTGTCAAAAACGGCAACCTGCGGAATCCCGGGAAGGAGCTTCTCGCATGAGAGGATACCCTTAAGATGCGCAGGGTTATGCAGTGGCGCCAGTTCAGCGCACCTCTCAATGTCGCGCTTGACATCGTTGTCAATCAGCACTGACTCCTTGAAGTTTTCTCCTCCGTGCGCAACGCGGTGCCCTACAGCCTTGATCTCCGAGATGCTCTTTATAACACCATGAACCGGGTTTACAAGGGCCTCCATAACCATGTTGATGCCCACTGTGTGGTCAGGAATGTCAAGGACCATCTTATACGGATCCTTTCCGGTTGGTTTGTGTGTAAGGATGCCGTCTGTTATGCCGATCCGTTCCAACAGTCCTTTTGCCAGAACCCTGGCGCTGTCCTGCATGTCGAAAAGCTGATACTTGATTGATGAGCTGCCGCAATTGAGTACGAGAATATTCATGATTTTTTGGTTGTTACCTGGTTAAGCCGGCTGCCTGGTTGGCGGTTATGGCAATTACGTTGATTATATCACTGACTGAACAGCCCCTGGATAGGTCGTTTATAGGCGCTGCCATCCCCTGCAGGACTGGACCTATTGCCTGAGCATGCGCTAGTCTTTCCACAAGCTTGTAGGCTATGTTTCCGCACTCCAGGTTGGGGAAGACGAGAACGTTTGCCTTACCGGCGATTTTGCTTCCAGGGGCCTTCTTCTGGCCGATAGCCTCTATCAGGGCTGCATCTGCCTGAAGTTCACCTTCGAACATGAATTCAGGGGCCATTTCCTTTGCCATCTTCGTGGCGCTCACCACCTTGTCAACAAGGGGGTGTTTTGCACTGCCCATTGTGGAGAAGCTCAGCAGGGCGACCTTTGGTTCAACACCCACAATTGTTTTTGTTGTGCGGGCAGTTGCCACTGCTATTTCTGCCAGTTCCTTGTCTGTCGGGTCCGGATGAACTGCGCCGTCGGCGAAGACGATTATACCGTCTGCCCCGAACTCCTTGTCCTTCAGTATCATGATGAATGCGCCCGATACTACGGAAATTCCGGGAGCAGTCTTCACTATCTGGAATGCCGGCCTGAGCACATCACCGGTGGTGTTCCTTGCTCCTGCCACCTCGCCGTCGGCATCACCGCACTTGATCATCATTACACCGAGGTAAAGGGGATCCTCAATAAGCTTCGATGCCTCCTCAACGGTCAATCCCTTGCTCTTGCGGAGCTCAACCATGGTATCAATGTAGTGTTTCTTCCCGGGATGATCACGTGGATCGACTATCTGTGCCTTCCCGATATTCTTAAGACCAAACGAATCAGCCATCGCCTTTATCTCCGCGGGATTCCCAAGCAATGTTATACGTGCAATCCCCTCAGCCAGCACTGCATCAGCTGCCTTCAGGGTCCTCTCCTCCGTTCCCTCGGGCAATACAATCATTTTATTATGCCTTCTGGCATTCGATTTGATCTGTTCAAGCAATTCCATTGGATATCAGTAATTTAGTTTGAGAATATGTCGGGATAAAAGTACTAAAAAAGAGTAATCCTGCAATAATCAGCAATATGATTATAGTCAGTATTTTCAAATTTTAGTCTTTTTTTTTCGAAAACATCTCTGCGGCCCTGCCGCGAAGCCTTCAAATCCCTATTTTTGATGCCGTAAATACCCGGATGGAGGATCACCTGACAGCCACAATCACCGAATTGCGGACCATCGGTCTGGAAGGCGAGGTACGCACCGACAGGAGCTCCAGGCTCATGTATGCTACTGATGCTTCAATCTACCGGGAGGAGCCGATTGCAGTAGTATATCCGCTTCATCAACAGGATATTAAAAGGCTGCTTGCGTTTGCCTCGAAGCACAGCGTCGGCATCATCCCGAGGGCTGCGGGAACCTCGCTTGCCGGGCAGGTTGTGGGTTCGGGAATAGTGGCCGATCTCTCGCGCCACTTCGGTAAAATACTTGAAATAAACACGCAAGAAAGGTGGGTGAGGCTTGAGCCTGGAGTGGTTCCGGATGAGCTGAACGCCATTCTGAGAAGTCACGGGCTTCTTTTCGGGCCGGAGACCTCTACCTCCAGCAGGTGCAACCTGGGAGGGATGATCGGGAATAACGGATGCGGACTGCATTCAGTTGTTTACGGCTCGGTCAGGGATCATATAATCGAGGTAAATGCCCTGCTTCATGACGGATCGGAAGTTGTCTTCGGAGAGCTCACTGCTGAGCAGTTCAGGGAAAAGTGCACCCTTCAAACCACTGAGGGTGATATATACAGGGAGGTAGAGCGGATTATGTCTGATCCTGGCCACCGCGCATCAATCATGTCAAACTACCCGGATAGGACTATCCCCCGCCGAAACACCGGCTATTCACTCGATGATCTGCTTTACAGCGAACCCTTCACCGCCGGTGCGGGGAGGAAGGTCAACCTCGCACGGCTTATCTGCGGATCGGAAGGTACGCTGGCTGTCGTCACCGAGGCGAAATTGGGGCTGGTACCGCTGCCGCCCCCGGTGAAGGCGCTTGTATGTGTTCACCTGGGAAAACGCCACGAAGCCTTCCGCGCAAACCTCATTGCTCTTAAATACAAACCATGGGCTGTTGAGCTGATGGACAGCAACATAGTCGAACTTGCAGCCACCGTTGAGAGCCAGAAGCGGAACAGGTTCTTCATTGAGGGCGATCCCGGCGCTCTTCTCATTGTTGAGTTCTGCACAGGAAGCCTTGATGAGATAGTTGATACTGCTGCTTCAATGGAAAAGGATATGCGCAGCGAGGGACTCGGATACGCGTTTCCCCTGATCCGGGGCGGTGATGTGAAGAAAGTCTGGGACCTGCGGAAAGCGGGACTGGGAATACTGTCAAACATGCCTGGCGATGCGAAACCCATTTCCCTCATAGAGGACTGTGCCGTAGATGTGGAGAAACTGGGAGACTTCGTGGCCGACATAGAGGCGATGCTGGCCTCGTACGGCAAGGAATCTGTATATCATGCACATATTGGCACCGGTGAGCTTCATATCAGGCCTCTGATCAATCTCAAGGATGCCGGTGAAGCCAGGCTGCTGCGCACAATAGCGGAGGAGACAGCCCGGATTGTAAAGAAATACCGGGGTTCCATGAGCGGCGAACATGGCGACGGAAGGTTGCGGGGAGAGTTCATACCGCTCATTATCGGTTCTGAAAACTACGAGCTTAACAAAAGAATAAAGAAGGTTTTCGATCCCCGGGGCATTCTCAATCCCGGCAAGATAACAGACACCCCTCCCATGGACAGCTTTCTGCGCTACATACCAGGAAAGCCCACGCCAGAACTGAAAACATTTTATGATTTCTCAGAAAGCGGCGGAGTGGTTCGGGCAGCGGAGAAATGCAACGGGTCAGGCGACTGCCGCAAGAGCAGTATTATTGGAGGGTTGATGTGCCCCAGCTATATGGCTACAGGCGACGAGCGTCTGACAACGCGTGCCAGGGCAAACATAATGAGGGAGATGCTCTATGCTGACAGGGCCAATCCGTGGGACAGCCAAGAGATATACGAGATCCTTGACCTTTGCCTGGCATGCAAGGGATGCCGCAGCGAGTGTCCCTCGGGAGTCGACGTTGCCAAGCTCAAGTCTGAGTTCCTGCAGCATTACAATGATTTGCATCAGCCCTCACTGCGGACACGGCTGATAGCTTCCCTGCCCCGCCTGTACAGATTGTTTTCCTTTATCCCGGGCATTTTCAACTTCTTCGCAGCAAACAAATTCAGCTCACTGATAATCAAGAAGGTGACAGGATTCGCCACCGAGAGAAGCATTCCCCTTCTGGCACCAATTACGTTCAGGAGGTGGCTGAAAGGGAATCTCCCAAAGCTGAATCCCGTAACTCCTTCAGGTGAGGTTTGCCTTTTTGTTGATGAGTTCACGAACCACAACGATCTCCCTGCCGGGATTGCCACGGTCCGGCTGCTTACCGGTCTGGGATACCGTATCATAGTGACAGGTAATGCTGCCAGCGCCCGCACATATATTTCAAAGGGATTTCTGCGCAAGGCGAAGAATCTGATTATCAAGAATATTGAAACCCTTTCCCCTCTTGTAACCGCTGACCGTCCGCTGGTTGGTATTGAGCCATCTGCCATTCTTGGCTTCAGGGATGAGTTTCCGGATCTTGCCGGAGAAAAGCACCGGCCGGAGGCACTGAGGCTTGCACAAAACACTTTCACTCTTGAGGAGTTCATTGCCAGGGAGTTCGATGCCGGAAGGATACGGCGGGAGATGTTCACAGATAAGTCTGTGGAAGTGCTTGTGCATGTTCACTGCCAGGAGAAGGCAATTACAACCTCGGCGCCGGTTCTGGCTGCACTTGGCATTCCAGCGAACTATAAGGTAAGAGAGATCCCCTCGGGCTGCTGCGGCATGGCCGGAGCATTCGGGTATGAAAAGGAGCACTATGATCTTGCTCAGAAGGTCGGTGAACTGGTTCTGTTCCCCGATGTAAGGGCAGCGTCACCCGGGACCATAATCTGTGCCCCCGGCACCAGTTGCCGTCATCATGTCAAGGACGGGACAGGCAGGACTGCACTGCATCCGGCGGAAGTACTCTTCGATGCGCTCGGCAATAGGCAGTAGGCAGTAGTGAAGTAACTGCCATTCTTATAGTTACGTAATGTTTTGACAACACCCTTGCCTCTTGCCTACTGCCTACTGCCTAAATCAACTCAAACGGATCCGCATCGCGCCAGATCGGCATCTCTTCCCTGTATCTGTCCAGTGCTTCACGCGAGAGAACGGCAGAGACAACACCCTCGGTGCCAGACTCCAGGGAGGCTAGAAGATCCCCCTTCGGACCGATGATGGCCGAATCGCCGGTGTATGAAGTGCCGTCAGGATTTGCTCCCACACGCCTATTACATAACACTGGTTCTCTATCGCCCTTGCCACAAGCAGCGCTTTCCAGACACTGCTGCGTACAGCCGGCCAGTTGGCCGAATATATTATAACATCAGTGTCGCCACGGTTCCTTGACCATACCGGGAAACGGAGATCATAGCAAACCTGCAGATTAAAGCTGAACTCGCGGTAAGGCACCACAACACGCTTATTACCACGGCTGTAAACATTGTGTTCCCCGCTCATTGTATGCAAGTGCCGCTTGTCGTAAAAAGAGATTTCCCCTTCCGGATTGACAAAGATCAGACGGTTGTAATAGCTGCCCGCCTCGCTGATGATGACTGACCCGCAGAGGGCATAACCTCCTGCTGCAGACCGCTCCCTCATCCACTTCACGGTGCAACCGTCCATCGTCTCGGCGAGGGGCCCGGGATTCATTGTGAAACCGGTTGTGAACATCTCGGGCAGAACTACAATCCCGCTGCCGGGTGAGGCTGCATCAAGCAGGGATGAGATATGTGCAAGGCTGGAATCCCTGTCCTCCCACTTAAGCCCGCATTGTACTAATGTTGCTTTCATTTCGACAAAACTGTACATAAAGATATGAAGTAACCTTAAATAAAACAGCTGCTGTGCCTTTGTGTTCAGAGGAAAAACCAACCGATACCCCATAAAACAAAAAACAGGCTCGTGGCCTGTTCCTTGTTGTTTGTCATTGTACTATTTTCCGGCAGGTTCTGCCTGGTATTCAGCGAATATTGATGTGATGAGCGGTTTGTAGTACAGCCAGAAGAATCTCCTTGGGTCTTCAGGCTTATCCGAATAAAGGAGTCTCTTTGCCCCTTTCTGTATATTCTTAATCCTGGCGGTCCAGAACGGAATGTCATTGTTTGCGAAATCGCCTGAAAAATAGTAAGTTTTCTGGGCAAGTGGTTCCTGGGTGACAGCAGGGAAGACTGCCTGCAGGTCATTGACCGCCAGCAGTGTATCACCGGCCGGGGTAGTATTCAGCACAAACTCTGAAACTACATTATTCCTTCCCGGGTCGATAATGTCAAAGCTGTTAGTGAAGGTAACCGACTCGGGGAGCCCGAACCTGCCTGCAGACTCACTGGATGTTCTAATGACAGGCAATGCCGATGCAAGGTGTTTACCTTCCTCAAGCACGATTATGCCGTTTTCCTTGAGCAGAACCACTCCCGGTTTGGTGAACGACCACGGTTCGCGGTACTGTTTCCGGTAAAGAGCCGGCATCCAGGCTGGCACTCCTTGTTGTGACACAGTGTCAAGCGATTTATAATACTGGCCCATCCAGCCTTTCGAAGCTATTCCGAGGAGTTCTTCGGTCTTAAATCTCTCGAGACCTGCAGTAGGATAATCAAAGGTGTTGTATTCGACAAGCACAAGCTTGTCACGTTTCTTCATCTCCACCATGAGGAGATAGTCGTTGTTGTTGAGTCCGCCGTAGAGCTTCCGTGAACGGCGTGTCTTTTTTATCCCCTGGTACCAGTCGTTGAAGAATACCCCGTAGGTATCTGTGAAGTACATGGCGTCATTATTCTCTGCCAGTTCAATAAGCTCAGTAAGGCGGAAATCCTTCTTCCTGAACTGTTTCTCCCTCACCGGTCTGAGTGGTTCGAAGCCATAATAATCCTTCCTGGCGGAGTAGCTTCCGCCTTTATCTCCCCTTACATATCGTGCGTTGGTCAGGATGTAAACAAATGAGCGGTGATTCAATCTGTCAAGAGTCGGAACAGTCTTGTCCAGAATGACAACATCGACAGGCTTCTTCTCCTGGAATGCCCATCTGATGAAGCTCACAGCCGGTATTATCAGCAGTACTGCCAGAACAGACAAAGTGATCAGTAGAGGTTTTTTCATAATTACCGGAATTTGATAATATCCTGTTACTAAAC
>CAZOHL010000053.1:0-20929 GCA_964579645.1 uncultured Rikenella sp.
CGGTGTGGGCAGAGCATTGAATACCTTCTCGGCACTCTTGATCTGCTCCATTGTCTGCTCATCAGGACTGACGGCCTCCTCCTGGGCCCGGTTTGCCTCGCCCCTGGTTTTTCCCTTGCATGAGGTGGCAGCCAGGCAGAATGCCAGAGCGGTTACGCCCAGAATCAGTGGCAGAATTTTAAGCTTACTGTTCATAGTATTTGTAGTTTATGATTTCATCAGGCCTTCTTCAGACCAATTTACACTTTTTTAATAAACGAATTTGGCTTGAACTTATTATTTAGCCATAAATTTGTTCCAAAGCAAACCGGATGGAAAGATCAGAAAAGAAACTTGCCGAGCTTGGAAGGATACTCGAAAACGGCACCGTGAAAGAGATAAATGACCGTATCAGATTGCTCCGTGCTGAACAGCCTTTCGGAGGTGTACTTAGAATGCTTGCCCTGTTCTATGACAAAACCGGTGATCACAACCTCAGATCCTCAATATCTGGACTTTTTAATGACATGAAGGAGAAATCGGCCATGGCCGAAGTTATTGATTCCGTGGCTGCCGTCAGGAAACCGGATTCAAGAGTCATGCTTATTTCATCATGCTGGCAATCCGGACTCGATTATTCTTCATTTGCAGTACCCCTGGCAGAGCATTTTGTTTCAGGTGATTATCTGACCTCACTCGAATGCTTTACAGTACTTGACACTTGCGCAGCATCAATAAGCGACGCCGACCGTGCCCGTATCATAATGACACTGCAGGAAAAGAAGGAATCGTGGGAAACACCCAAGCAAATACTTGCCGCCGAGCTTATCGCCCTGCTTAAAACCTGACAATCATGACCCCTGATAAACAGCTTCCTAGATATAAGAGCTGTAATGCTTCATGAACTGTGACCGCTCGAACAGGGATGGATTTTCAACATTCCTGTAGTTGAGTCTTCCCCTGAAATCACTTAAGCTTCTGAATTCCTTGTTATTCATCCACCTGACAAGGGCTTCGTTTATCTCTGTAATAACTGTAAATCCCCTCTTGTATAGAGCCGAGCAGACCTGAACGGTTGTAGCCCCGGCCAGCAGGTACTTGATTGCATCCTCACCGCTGTATACACCTGTGGATGCTGAGATGTCAATTTTCGTGTCCTGCGAGCTGACCATGCCGATCCAGCGGAGGACATACCTCTGTTCAACGGGATTGGAAAGGACTGAAGCAGGGACTATGTTAAGGCTGTTGATATCAAAATCAGGCTCATAAAACCTGTTGAACATTGTCACCCCTGTCGCACCATGGTTATGCATCTGCCAAACGAAGTTCAGGATGTTGGAGAACCTGTGACCGATTTTAACGCTTATAGGAATTTTAAGCCTTTTCTTCAGATTGTCGATAATTTTAAAGTATACAGTTTCTGAGTCAGTACTGCTCTGATGCTTGTCAGTGGGTATGAAGAAGATGTTTACCTCAAGCGCGCTGGCACCTGCCTTTTCAATTTCAATTGCAAAGTCTGTCCAGCCCTTCGGTGAAAAACAGTTGATGCTGGCAATGACAGGTATTTTCACACTCTTCCGGGCTCCTGCAACCAGATCGAGATATGCGTCAACACTGTTGGTTCGGGTATAATACTGGAGGTAATCATCTGCCTCAGGGTATGATTCACGTGATGCCAGCGAATGAGCCTGAGAAACAATTTGTTCTTCAAAGAGGGACTTAAGTACCACTGCTCCTGCTCCTGCAGCCTCGGCCTCAACGATTGATTCCACCCTGGAGGTGAAATTGGAACTGCCTGCAATAATTGGACTGCTTAGTTCAAGTCCAAGGTAACGTGTGTTGATTGTGCTCATCTTGTTTTAAGAATTCGTTCTCCAAATATAAGTGTTCCTACCCGAATCATAGTGCTTCCCTCGCTGACAGCTTCCCGCCAGTCTCCCGACATACCCATCGAGAGCTCTTTGAAGTGTTTTATTCCGGCGAATTGCTGTGCACGCAATTTTCTGAAAAGAGCGACAAGTGACCTGAACTCTGTCCGCACCTTCGTCTTATCATCGGTGAAGGTAGCCATTCCCATCAATCCGCAGATTCTTGAAGCCTTAAGTGAATCAGATACCTCGCGCCAATCGGTTTCCGCAACCTCTGCCACAGAAAAGCCTGATTTGGTCTCTTCAGCAGCGATATGAACCTGCAGCAGGCAGTCAATATTTTTCCCCTGTGCCAGGGCTTCGGTGTCAATCAGTCTGAGAAGCCTTACGGAATCAACCGACTCTATCACTGAGGCTGTCGCAACTGCCTGTCTGACCTTGTTTGATTGCAGGTGGCCTATGAGATGCCACGATATATCATCAGGAAGCAAAGGCTTTTTGGCCATCATCTCCTGTACCCTGTTCTCACCGAAGATCCGAAGGCCTGCTCTGTATGCTTCGAGAGCCTCTTCAGGCGTACGGGTCTTGGTTACCGCAACAACGCTCACCCCGGGCGGCAGTTCCTCAAGCAGTTTTCGGATGTTTTCTGCAATATGATTCAACATGTCACCGGGCAGCTGTAATCAGTCTAGCTTGTGAATCACCAGTCCGCTTCTGAGCTTGGGTTCAAACCACGTAGTCTTGGGAGGCATAATATTTCCCGTGTCAGCAATGGTTATCAACTGCTTCATGGAGACAGGATAAAGTGCGAATGCCACTTTCATTTCACCGCTGTCAACCCTCTTCTTCAGCTCGCCAAGGCCCCTGATCCCGCCAATGAAATCAATCCGTTTCGAACGCCGAAGATCCTGTATGTCAAGGAGAGGCAGCAACACCAGTTCTGTAAGGATGGTCACATCAAGAACCCCGATTGGATCCTCATCATTGTATGTGCCCTTCCTTGCAGTCAGGCTGTACCATTTGCCGTCAAGGTACATGCCGAAATTGTGAAGCTTCGAAGGCCTGTGTGTCTTTGATCCTTTTTCCTTAATGTCAAAAGACTCCTTCAGCTTTTCGAGGAACTGTGCCGGCGTCATTCCGTTGAGATCCTTAACCACCCTGTTGTAGTCAAAAATCTTGAGTTGGTCATCAGGAAAGATTACCGCCATGAAGAAGTTGTACTCCTCATCGCCCCTGTGTGATGGATTCTTCTCCTTCTTCTCCTTGCCGACAAGCGCGGCAGCGGCTGTACGGTGGTGACCGTCAGCAACATACATATATGGAACCTTCTCAGCAAAGAGCTTTTCGATTTTATCGTTGGTTTTCCTGTCCCATACCACCCAGAATTGATGACCTATGCCGTCCTCTGCAACGAAATCGTACTCGGGTCTCTCATCCTTCACTATCCTTTCAACAATTTTGTCAAGCTCCTTAACGGCAGGGTATGCAAAAAACACCGGTTCGATGTTGGCGTTGTTCGCCCTTACGTGCACCATGCGGTCTTCCTCTTTGTCAGGGCGGGTAAGCTCGTGCTTTTTGATTACTCCTGAAAGATAATCGGTCACAGCTGCGGCGCCAACGATGCCGTATTGTGTCCGGCCGTTCATTGTCTGGGCATAAATATAGAAGTGTCTCTCGAGGTCATCAATCAGCCAGCCTCTCTTCTGCCAGGCTATGAAGTTCCCGAGAGCTTTCTGGTAAACCTCCTCCGAATGAACGTCAGTGCCTTCGGGAAGGTCTATTTCGGCTTTGGTGATGTGAAGCAGTGATTTTTCCTTCCCGGCGGCCATTACGGCCGCCTCTTCAGAATTCATCACGTCATAAGGCAGGCAGGCAATCTCCGATGCCAGGTTAGCCGGGGGTCTTAGTCCCCGGAAAGGTTTAACAACAGCCATATCTGAAATTTATCTGTCTATCTGGGTTTATTAACTCTGAATGTCTCATTGCCTGTTGCGAAGAATGCAACTATCTGTCGTGCAGCAGCCACCCCTGCGTTTATGTTTGCCTCTTCTGTCTGGGCTCCCATCTTCTTTGGAGTAAAGAAATAGCGGCCTGCAAACTTCTGTGCGAACAACTCTGCATTATCAGGTGCAACATCGGAAAGATACTTCATGTCGCTCCTTTTTTCCATTACTGCAACCAGTTCTGCCTCATTAATCACCTCCTTGCGTGCAGTATTAACAAGCACGGCACCCTGCGGCATAAGTGACAGGAGCCTTTCTCCTACCGACCCCTTAGTCTTTTCATTGGCGGGAATATGCAGTGACACATACTGGCATCCTGAATAAAGTGCTTCCATGGTGGCCACCGGGGTGACACCGGCTTCCGCAATAGTATTGCTGTCGACAAACGGGTCGAAGGCGCATACCTTCATCCCGAATCCTGCGGCAATGCGGGCCATGCATCTTCCCACTGCCCCGAAGGCATGCAGGCCGAGGGTTTTGCCCATAAGTTCGGAGCCCGACTTGCCGTCGAAGAATCCGCGGGCTCCATAGACCATCATTCCGAATGCAAGCTCGGCAACGGCATTGGAGTTCTGCCCCGGAGTGTTCATTGCAACAACATTGGCAGCAGTGCACGCGTTAAGATCAAGATTGTCATAGCCCGCTCCGGCCCTGACAACTATCTTTAGTTTTGGTGCAGCAGCAATTACAGCGGCATCAACAATATCCGAACGGACAATCATTGCATCGGCGTCAGACACCGCTGCGTGCAGCTCCTGCGGGGTCTTGTACTTCTCGAGAAGAGCCAGGGTGTGCCCCCCCTTCTCAACCACCTCGCGTATCTGGGTAATAGCTACAGGTGCGAACGGCTTGTCTGTGGCAACAAGTATTTTCATGATAACCTCCCTTTTAATATTTGTTTGCAAATTCCTTCATGCATTCAACAAGAGCCCTCACACTCTCAATCGGGAGAGCATTATAGAGAGAAGCACGGAAACCTCCCACAGAACGGTGACCGGCAATGCCCACCATGCCCTTCGACTTGGCGAAATCACCGAATTCCTTCTCAAGCTCCTTGTAACTGTCTGACATAACGAAACAGACGTTCATAAGTGACCTGTCCTCTGGATCAGGCACGGTAACCTGGAACAGCTTGTTGCGATCGATCTCATCATAGAGCAGAGCGGCCTTCTCCTGGTTGATCTTCTGCATGGCGGCTACGCCCCCCTTCTGCTTCAGCCACTCGAGAGTCTTCAGTGCAGCAAATACCGGAAGTACCGGCGGGGTGTTGAACATAGACTCCTTCTCAATGTGGGTCTTGTAGTTCAGCATCGTCGGAATCGGACGGGAAACCTTCCCGAGAGCCGAATCCTTTATTATCACGAAAGTGACGCCGGCCGGTGCAAGATTCTTCTGAGCACCGCCATAGATTATCGAATACTTGGAAACGTCAACCGGACGGCTGAAGATATCCGATGACATATCGGCCACGACAGGAACATTCACATCAGGATCTTTCTTCCACTCCGTTCCAAAGATTGTGTTGTTCGTTGTGATATGGAAGTAATCAACATCTGAAGGGACAACATAGTTCTTCGGAATATAGTTGAAATTGCGGTCTTTGGAGGAAGCCACCTCAATCACTTCGCCAAACAGTTTGGCTTCCTTGAGAGCTTTGCCTGCCCATTCGCCGGTGTTGATGTAAGCTGCCTTCTTCTCGAGCATGTTCATTGGCACCATCGCAAACTGAAGGCTGGCACCGCCACCGAGGAATATTACCGAATACCCGGAAGGAACATCAAGCAGTTCCCTTATGTGGGTGACTGCACTTGCCATGACTGCTTCAAATTCTTTGCTGCGGTGCGAGACCTCCATTATTGAAAGTCCGGTTCCTGCAAAATCCCTGATTGCTTCAATCACCTTTTCATTTGTGTACTGTGGCATGATTGAAGGTCCTGCGTAGAAATTGTGTTTTTTCATTTCCTGAGTATTTATTTTGTTAATTAGTTTGTTGACATTTGTTTATTGCCGCCGGCCGTCATCAGCTGCTGCAACGTAAATGCTCAGAGGGAAGTCAGTTTCTTCCCGACGAGCACCGGTATAACATCGGTTACATCAAATGTATGACAATAAGGAATACAGTCATCCAGTCCCTTGTCCCTGAGCCTGGAACGCTGCGCCGCTTTTTCAATGTATCCGAGGAGGTCTTTGCTAGCCATGCGCCAGAGGTCAGTGGCGGCATGCACTGAGTCACAGACAGTGGAGAATTTACCGCTTTCAAGGAGCTTTTCAGCAAGCGCTCCTGCGCAAACCGCATCCTCGAGGCTGAAACGTTTTTTCCATCCTGCACAGACGATAACCACTTTGCGGCCCTGTCCAGCTATCCATTTACTGAGAGCTGACATGTTCAGCCATGATCCGATGACAACCTGATGGCATTCCGAGGCGCGTTTCATGATCCCTGTACCGTTTGTGGTGCTGTAGACAACAGTCTTGTCCTTCACCATTTCCGGTGTGAAGTTAAACGGCGAGTTGCCAAAATCGGCGAAGTCGAGCACGTAACCGTCACGTTCGGCAGCTACCAGAAAACCCATGGCTTTCATTGCCCTTGCCTCCTCAGTGGTCTCAACCGGGATTATTTCCCTTACACCGTTGGCAAAAGCCGTGCAGATTGAACTGGTGGCCCGGAGTACATCTATTACAACTACTATAGCCTCGCTGTCAGCGTGAGCCTCAAAGGCGGCAGGGGTAAAACATATTTCCAGGCTTTTCTTTGTCATCTGCACAACAATTCCGGGTTAGTGTCACTGCTTGTAGAAGGGCAATGCAGTGACCTTTGCTTTCAGGTCCCTGCCCCTGACACGGATAAATATCTCGGTGTCATTCTTCCAGTAACCCTTATTCAGGTATGCCATGCCAATCCCCATTTTCAGCGAGGGGGCCATGGTTCCTGAAGTTACTTCTCCTATAAGGTTGCCTTGTGCGTCAACCACCTCATAATGCTGTCTGGGAATTCCCTTGTCAATCATGACAAAACCCTTGAGGCGCCTTTCGGTCCCCTCTTCCTTCTGTTTCAGGAGAAGGCTTTTGTCAACGAACTCCTTACCCGGAACGAACTTCGTGATCCATCCCAGACCGGCTTCAATTGGTGAAGTGGTGTCGTTGATGTCGTTTCCGTAAAGGCAGAAGCCCATTTCGAGACGGAGTGTATCCCTTGCGCCAAGGCCTATGGGTTTTATGCCGAACTCTTCGCCGGCCCTGAATACCTCTTCCCACAGACGGGGACCATCGGCATTCCTGACGTATATTTCGCAGCCTCCTGAACCGGTATAACCTGTAGTTGAGAAGATTACATCATCAATTCCCGCAAACTTAAGCACCTTGAATGTATAATATTCCATGTCAGTGACAGGTTCGTCAGTGAGCTTCTGCATCGCTTTCAGCGCCAGAGGACCCTGCACTGCCAGTTGGGCGGTTCCGTCAGAGGCGTTATTAAGCTGACCTCCCTTACCAACAGTTATTCCGAAAGCTGCCGCATGCTTCACGCACCATTCCCAGTCTTTCTCAATGTTGGCCGCATTGACAACAAGAAGATACTTCTCTGCGCTGAAGCGGTAAACGAGAAGATCATCCACTATCCCTCCCCTGCCGTTAGGGAAACAGGTGTACTGTACCTTCCCGTCAGTGAGGGCCGAAACATCATTTGAGGTGATATGCTGCAGGAATTCAAGGGCACGCGGACCGTTAACCCAGAATTCACCCATATGCGAAACATCAAATACGCCAACCCCGGAACGTACCGTGAGATGCTCTTCCGTTATCCCAACATATTCAACAGGCATATTGTAGCCGGCAAAAGGAATGATCCTGGCACCCAGGGCCTCATGATACTTCAGAAACGGAGTATTTTTCATATGTTTTAGCTTTTGGTTTCTTAACAAAAATAGGCTTTTTCGAACGATAAAAAGCTGCGATAAATCATTTTTGCCGTCTGTTCTTTAGGTCATATGCAATCATGTTTGGTTTCATAATGACTATATTTGTAATCTTAAATACAGCGGAGAAATGGAATACACAATATTCAAACCCGATTACCTGCTGAGTATCACGGGAGGTGATACGGAGACCATGGGTGAGATTGCCGGAATATTCACCAACCAGGTTCCGGAGTTCCTCTCAGGCATGAGAAGCCTGCTCAGCCAGGAGAAGTACTATGAGCTCGGTCTGCTCGCTCACAAGGCCAAAGGTTCAGTTACCGTCCTCGGGATGGAAGAAACAGCGAAGATGCTTAAGGAGTTTGAATTGTTTGCAAAAGCAGGGGAGCAGAAGGAGAAATACATCGGATTCATCGACAGGTTTGAAGCCGATGCAACTAAAGTTGTGGCAGAGGTTGAAGACTACCTCAGCAAAAACAGGTGATTGTTCATGGTAGTAACTGAAAGAACCGACGGGATTGATATCCTGAGCTTCAAAACCGACCGTATCAATGCTCTCAACGTTGATGTTATCAGACCGGTCATTCTGAAACTGTTTGAGACTCCGTACACCAAAGTAATTATAGACATGTCGGGTGTCAGTTATCTTGACAGCACAGCCTTTGCTATGTTCCTTTACCTTCTGAGGGTTGCACGGTCAAATTACTGCACCTACAGGCTCTGCTCCCTTACCCCCGGTGCACGTGAACTCTTCGAGATGCTCCAGTTGCACCAGTCACTGGATATTTACCCTGACCGCGACACCTGCTTCGAAAGCTACCGCCAGAGCTCTCCCTATTAGGCGTTTGTAATCACAAGTGAACCTGACTGAACGTCTATCCTTACCTTTTTGCTCCTGTCAATGGTCCCGGCAATGATTTGTCTGGAAAGTTCATTTACTAATTCCTTTTGTATGAGCCGTTTCACGGGACGGGCACCAAATAGCGGATCAAAGCCCCTGTCTGCCAGCCAGGCCACAGCCTTCTCCGTCAGCTCACTGCTGATGCCCTTCTCCTCAAGCATCTGAGCCACACGGCCAAACTGCATTTTCACTATCTCCCTGATCTGTACGAGGGTAAGAGGCCTGAACATCACTATTTCATCCACCCTGTTCACAAATTCCGGCCTGAGGGTTGTGCGAAGCATCTGAACCAGGTCCGCCCTGAGCTTTTCAGCCTTTTCCTCGGTCATTTCACCGCTGCTCTCCTCAATGCTCTCGCGGATAAGCGAAGAGCCAAGGTTCGATGTCATGATTATAATTGTATTCCGGAAGTTTACTGTTCTCCCCTTGTTGTCAGTCAGCCTGCCGTCATCAAGCACCTGAAGAAGAATGTTAAACACATCGGGGTGGGCCTTTTCGATCTCGTCGAGCAGCACAACCGAATAAGGCTTGTGCCTGATAGCTTCAGTCAGCTGGCCACCCTCATCATAACCAACGTATCCCGGAGGGGCACCAATAAGCCTTGAAACACTGTGACGCTCCTGGTATTCCGTCATGTCAATGCGGGTCATCAGGTTCTCATCATTAAAGAGATACTCAGCAAGCGCCCTTGCCAGTTCAGTCTTGCCGACACCGGTTGTGCCCAGGAATATGAATGAACCCACAGGTCTTTTCTCATCCTGCAGTCCTGCCCTTGACCTGCGTACAGCGTCAGAGACGGCACTGATTGCCTCATCCTGACCCACAACTCTCCGGTGAAGCTCTTCTTCAAGCCTGAGGAGTTTTTCCTTCTCACTCTCCAGCATCCGCGAAACAGGTATTCCTGTCCACCTCGATACGATCTCCGCAATATCATCCGACCTTACATCATCGCGTACCATAGAGCCTGAATTGCGCTTTTCACCTATCTGAGCAGTCAGTTTCCCGATCTCCTTCTCATTCTCTGTGAGTTTTCCGTACCGTATCTCGGCAACCCTTCCGTAATCACCTGCCCTCTCGGCCCTCTCAGCCTCGAACCTGAGTTCCTCCGCTTCCCGTTTCTTTTTCTGAAGACTTTCAACCAGGTCCTTCTCAGCCCGCCAGCGAGCCTTGAGCTCATCACGCCCTGCAGTCAGGTCAGCTATTTCCTTTGAAAGCTCTTTCTCCTTCATCAGATCGCCATCACGTTTCACAGCCTCCCGTTCTATCTCAAGCTGCCTGATCTGCCTGTCAGCAGTATCTATCTCCTCAGGTACGGAGTTCATCTCCAGCCTCAGCCTTGCTGCAGCTTCATCAATAAGGTCGATGGCCTTGTCCGGCAGGAACCTGTCTGTGATATAACGATATGAAAGGTCCACCGCGGAGATGATGGCTTCATCCCTGATAATCACCTTATGGTGTGTCTCATATTTCTCCCTTAGTCCCCTGAGTATTGAAATGGCGTCAGCCCTGTCCGGTTCCTCTATAATAACTACCTGGAACCGTCTTTCAAGGGCTTTGTCAGCTTCGAAATACTTCTGGTATTCGTTCAGCGTTGTTGCGCCTATGGCGCGAAGCTCTCCCTTTGCCAGTGCCGGTTTGAGGATATTGGCAGCGTCCATTGCACCCTCACCCTTGCCCGCACCTACAAGTGTATGTATCTCATCAATAAACAGGATGAGGTCACCGTCAGATGCAATGACCTCATTTACAACTGACTTGAGCCTCTCTTCAAATTCGCCTTTGTACTTTGCACCGGCAATCAGTGCGCCCATGTCGAGCGAGAATATACGTTTCTGTATCAGGTCCTCCGGAACGTCGCCGCGCACAATTCTCTGCGCTATACCCTCTGCTATTGCGGTCTTACCCACTCCAGGCTCACCGACAAGTATGGGATTATTTTTGGTCCTTCTTGAAAGTATCTGAAGCACCCTCCTTATCTCCTCATCACGGCCTATCACAGGATCAAGCTTTCCGGCCCTGGCACGCTCATTAAGGTCAATTGCATACCTGCTCAGCGCATCATAGGTCTCCTCCGAAGTCTGGCTGCTCACTTTCGCGCCCTTGCGCAAATCGGCTATCGCCTTTGACAGCGCTGCAGTATCCATACCATTATCCTTCATCAGGCGCGCGACACTGTCAGATGATTCACTCAGAGCCAGCAGCAGGTGCTCTACGGATACAAACCGGTCTTGCATCCTTGCAGCATGCTCTGCAGCGCGTCTGAATACCCCCGAAGCATCAGAAGAAAAATAAGGTTCTCCCCCGCTTACCCTGGGGTATCCGTCAATAATTGCATCAAGGGCTTTGATGAAAGCCGGTGCATTGCCCCCGGTCTTGGACATGACAAATGCCACAATGCTCTCAGCCTCTGTCATTATACCCTTGAGCAGATGGCCGCATTCAATGGCCTGATGACCCTTGCCCGAGGCAACGGTCAGAGCCTTCTGTACAGACTCCTGTGCCTTTATTGTTAAATTTTCCAGGTTCATATATTATGCCATTTCCCGGTTATGTTCAATTTATTTGCCAATCCCGCACAGAGGGCCCGCTCATGCCATTATGACAGATAAAGGATAATATAGATGGTGCCATGCCGTTATATAAGACTCAGGAGCCGAAATGCCGTTATTGAAACCTCTCCGGGATGAATGAGAAAATACTTAATACCCTGATGCATCTCTTTGCCATCATTGCCCCTGCACAGGGCAATGAGAATGACCGGCGGGGGGTGGTTGAGGCATTTCTCAGACCACAGCTCAACCAGGAGGGTGTCAATGCCTACCTTAAGATTTTTGACTCATACTATGCCGAAGCTCAGGAGAGACTCAAAAAAGGGAAGGAAGCCCGCCGGAACTCCTCGATATCCGTCAGGATCATCAAGATCTGTTTCGATATCGGGATGCAGCTAACCCTCAACCAGAAGATCATTGTTCTGGTGCAGCTCCTGGAATATTGCCGGTCTGACCATAAAGGAGTAAGCAATACCGAGCTTGAGTTCATAATTACAGCAGCGGAAGGTTTCAACATCAACCCGGAAGACTACCAGCTGATTCAGCAATTCGTTCTCTCTTCAAGGGAAGAGGTTCCGGAATCATCACAGATACTGGTTATTGACAGTGACAGGTCTGCCAGCTATGAAAAGGCTCACCATATTGTAAATGACTCATTCAGGGGTCAGGTAAGGGTTCTCAACCTGCCACTGGCTGACATGCTCTTTATCAGGTCATTCGGTACCGGGGAGCTCCTCCTCAGCGGCCAGCTGAGGCATGAAGACAGGGTGTACCTCTTCGAGAGGGGCGCCTCACTCAAGTTCATGAGCAGCAAACCCATCTACTATTCAGAGGTCATACGTCAATTCCTCGATGAAAGCGCCCTGGCCTCAAGGGTGGTGTACGAGGTTAACGAAATAGAGTACAAGTTCAAGGGGGGACAGGTAGGACTGCACCGAATGAGCTTCGCTGAAGAATCAGGAAGGCTCATCGGAATTATGGGAGCCTCAGGGGCAGGCAAATCAACCCTGCTGAGCGTCCTTAACGGAACCAACAGACCTGATTCGGGCGAGGTGCTGATCAACGGCATCAACATACACAACGAACCGGAAAAGATCAAGGGGCTGATAGGATTTGTATCTCAGGACGATCTCCTCATCGAAGAGCTTACGGTTTTCGAGAACCTCTTCTACAATGCGAAACTCTGCTTCGGCAACCTTGATGACGAGGCCATCTCACGTAAGGTGGAAGACGTGCTTCACAGCCTTGGCCTTTTTGACATAAAGGACATGAAGGTGGGCACGCCGCTCAACAAAAAAATCTCAGGAGGGCAGCGCAAACGGCTCAATATCTCACTGGAACTGATCAGGGAACCGGCGATCATGTTCCTCGACGAGCCTACATCAGGGCTCTCTTCACTCGATTCAGAGAATATCCTCGACCTTCTTAATGACCTCAAACTCAAGGGCAAACTGATCTTCGTCGTTATCCACCAGCCCTCCTCAGACATCTTTAAGATGTTTGACAGGCTCATTTTCCTTGATACCGGAGGATACATGGTCTATTACGGCATCCCGGTAAGGGCCATCGACTACTTCAAGGACAGGGTCCAGCTTCCCCGATACAATGACAGTGAGTGCCATGCATGCGGAAATGTCAATCCGGAACAGATCTTCAGCATCGTTGAGTCAAAAGTGCTTGATGAATTCGGACGGCCTACAATGACCAGGAAGGTATCACCGGCAGAATGGAGCGCATATTTCAATTCCCGGCGCGAAGAGCGTCCGCCGCATCCAAAAGGGGGTAATGGCATTCCTGAGATAACACTCAGGACACCGGGCAGGATCAGGCAACTGGCTGTGTTCGTCAAGCGTGACATTCTGGCCAAACTCTCAGACTCCCAGTACCTTGTCATCACCCTTCTCGAAGCGCCGGTACTTGCTCTGTTCCTGGCTTTTATAATAAGGTATTTTGACGAAAGCGTAAGCAAGCCTGCCTATACCCTGCTTCAGAACAGCAATCTTCCGGTCTATATATTCATGTCAGTTATTGTGGCAATATTCATGGGACTGACAGTCAGTGCAGAAGAGATTATCAAGGACAGAAAGATACTCAAGCGGGAGGCATTCCTTAATCTCAGCTGGAACAGTTACCTTCTCTCCAAGATAGGCGTTCAGTTCCTGATCTCGGCAATCCAGGCCGCATCTTTTGTTGCGGTAGGAAACTCGATTTTCGGCATCCGCGGAATGTGGTTCGAATACTGGCTTGTACTCTTTTCATGCTGGGCCACGTCAAACATGATGGGTCTGCTCATTTCAGACAGTTTCAAGACGGTGGTCACAATATACATTCTGATTCCGTTCCTCGTCATTCCGCAGATTATTCTGAGCGGTATAATAGTAAAGTATGACAAGCTTAATCCGACAATTTCCTCACCAGTCTCGATACCGGTCTATGGTGAGATCATTGCCGCCAGGTGGGGTTACGAGGCACTGGCAGTTGACCAGTTCATAAACAACAGGTTTGAAAAGCAGTTTTACAGTTTTGACAAGGCGATAAGCACCGCCAAGTTCAGGAAAGACATCTGGTACAACGAGATGAAAAGCATTCTTTCGAGACTCGAGAGCAGCCTGGAGCGAGAGAGGCTTGACGAATCATCTGTAAATGACATGATGCTGATCAGGAACGAGATTGAAGAGGAGCTCGGTTTTACAGCAGCCGTACCCTTTGACCTGCGTATAATCAGCCCTGATGCCATCACGGCTGAGGCTATCGCTGCGGCACGTGATTATATTGAAAGAGTCAGGCGTTACTATATTGAGGTGTCGAGGAAAGCAGTGGAGGCACGTGACCAGGCCATCATGGGATTCGAGCGCCTTGACAGGGAATCATTCATCCTGATGAAGAAACAGCACACAAATGAATCCCTGGAAGAGTTTGTCAGGAACGACAACGAAAAGGATAAGATCAAGCGCTACCGCGACAGGCTCTACCAGAATTATGATCAGATATTCTATGACCCGGGGCATCCGATGGTGAAAGCTCACTTCTATGCACCGCAGAAGCAGGTTTTCGGGCTCTTTGCCGGTACCCTGGCAGTCAACACGGCAGTAATATGGTTCATGACCCTGTGCCTCTACATCCTGCTCTATTTCAGGGTACTGCACCGAATCCTGGATTCTTCCGACAAGTTTATCAGGGTTATGCGCGCGAAGCGCGAAAGAACCTGAAGAACACAATATAAGGGGGTACCTGCCTTATGACAGATACCCCCTTTTAAAATTATAACCGATCTGACGCTGTGCCGGAGCCGTTTTACTCGACTATCTCGATCATCTTGAACGGCACCTTGATGATTGAATCATAGTCCTCACCTGCCTCCAGCATATCCTCGTCGTCTTCCTCGTAAAACCAGTTGATTTCCACGTCATGTTTTGACCTGTGAATAGCCTCCAGGCGCTTGAAAACGTCAAGTATGCACTTGGATGAGCTAGTATTGAAATACTCCAGGCGGATGTTTACAACAGTCTTGTCAAGCGGAGTCTGCATGTACTGGTCGAGCCACTCATTCAGCGGCTTGTAGAATTCCACCGAGTTTTCGGGTATTGACCTCCCCTTGATTTCAAATACACCATCCTTCGTGTCAAATTTTATAGATGGTGTCTTAGGCGTTCCTTCAATGATGATCGGTTCCATAACTATCTGTTTTTGTTAGTCTTTCTATACCTGTGCCACTACAGCACTGAGCCGGAAAGCAGTATTCAGGTTATCGTATTTCTTGAACCTGAAATCAATGCGGTGGCCTGTCTTCCTGGCTATGTCAAGCAACCCCAGCCCGCCAAGCCCTTTCGCCGTAATCTCCTGATGATTAAGGATATCCTTGTATTGTTCCTTAATCTCATCAGGCGTGGAACGGTTTATCCGGGTCAGTTTCTCTTCAAGCTCCTTAACTCTCACAGCTGCCACAAAATTACATGTTGTGATGCGATAACCCCTGCCTATTTTTTCCATCACCACCAGCCCGAATCTGTCAGGCCTGGCAGCATGGTAACCTCTTGGCACCCTGTCTGAGTGATGATAGAGGTTCTGAAGGCTCTCAACAAGCACGTTGTAAACCTTCTTTCTCAGCCTCGGGGCTTCACGCGTCGCAAACAGCTTTTTTTCCACAAGGTCCAGAGCCTTCGTTATCGTGTCCGAATCAACATTTCCCTTGTAATAAAGGACTGCTCCTCTGATGTCAAGGTCGCTCACAAGATTTTCAAGGTCAAAGCTCATCGGGCCTCTGTGCAAGTATCCAAAGCTAGAACGAGTAACAAAAATAGATTATTGTTGATAAAAGCCAACATACCATCTTATTATTTTGGATATGACAACCATTTTCCGGCTTTGGTTGCACAGGTAACAACAAAATGTCTTTCAGGTATCCGAACCTTCTCTTCTTTTCCTGGTTCCGCCATAGAGCTCATACCCCTGGAACCGGCACTCAATATCACCGTTGAGCAGGTCAAACTTGCGAAAAGGCTTCAACGCAACCTTTTTAAGTGCAACCAGATCTCCTGACAGTATCCAGGCTGCATAGCCTTCGTAACTGTGCTTGAGTACAGAGCCTATCCTGCCATAGAATTCACTGTTATCCGGTGTCTCCAGGCGGCGTCCATAGGGAGGGTTGATAATCAGGGTTCCGTTTACAGCCGGCGGAGGTGATGCAAAGAAATCCCGCTCCGCTATCTCAACGGTATCCTCCAGGCCTGCTGCTTTAATGTTGGTCATTGCTATGGCACACGCTTCAGCAGATATATCACTGCCGAAAATCTTCACCGGTGACTTTCTTTCACGTTTTTCTGCATCGAACCTGACTGACCTGAAAAGAGCGGCATCAAAATCCTTCCACCTCATGAAACCGAAGCTCTTCCTTTTTCTTCCCGGCGCAATATTGCAGGCCATGAGCCCGGCTTCCGCAACAATTGTACCCGATCCGCACATTCCATCAACCAGCGGTGTTCCCGGCTTCCAGCCCGAAAGGGCTATCATCCCCGCTGCAAGCACTTCGCCCAGAGGCGCTTCTGACATTCCCTGGCGGTAACCTCTCCTGTACAGGGGTACCACGGTTGAGTCAAGTGAAATTGTCACCCTGTTGTTGCTTATATGTACATTCACCAGCAGGTCAGGGTCCTTCGAATCCACCGATGGGCGCCCGAGAGTGAGCCTGCGGAAAAAATCAGCAATGGCGTCCTTCACTACCAGTGCAGCATAGCCCGAATGGGGAAAATGGGGGGAATTTACGACTGCCGTAACTGCAAAAGTCTTCGAGGGATCAAGGTAACGATCCCATTCCACTGCCACGGCTCCGTTATACAGGTCTTTCTGACCTGAAATACCGAACGAAGATACAGGCATGAGAACCGACAATGCAAGGCGGCTGCGGTAATTGACGGAATACAAAAGAAGTTTTGAACCATCAAAGGCGACCGCACGGTTCAGAATGCTTACACCGGTCGCACCAAGGCTTTTAAGTTCCTCAGCCAGAACCTGTTCAAGACCGTAATGTGTCTTTGCAAGAAGCTTCATCACTGTGGTTTGCGATAACCGAGAAGCGTTTCGTACAACCCGTTGTCATTCAGTACCCCAAGAGCCCTGGAAATGGCAAAGTCATTCTCATTGACAACCATGAAATACTCGTTCATATCCCAGATGTCACGGGCAACCAGCGCCTTCATGACAGATTTTATCTCCGGTGCGGATATATCAAACTGCGCCTGATCAAACCTGACTCCATTCTTCTCCCCCGCCTCCTTCAGTCCTTCAATGGCCTCAGGATCAATTCTGTAATCCCTGTTGAATACTTCAAAACTCCTGTACCTCCGTGTTAGCTGAGCACGGTTACGGTCAGTGTAGGATAGCATGTAGTTGGTCAGCGTTGAGGTTCGTATCAGGTCCCGGTAATAATCGGAATAATAGGTAGTGTCAATAGGTATAAAGATGTCAGGACTAATGCCTCCGCCGCCGTAAACCACCCGTTTGTTTCTGATTGTATAGGCCTTAAGGGAGTCAGGCAGGTTAAGGCTGTCAGGATGGATCAGTTCCCCGTTGAAATACCGGCTGTAAAATGTCTGGAAATATTTGTCGAAGCCTTCATCGTAAGGAGTCTGAATTGACCGGCCCGAAGGGGTATAGTATCTCGCAATCGTAAGCCTGATCTCAGAACCGTCAGGCAGCGCGAATCTGTTCTGCACCAATCCCTTGCCAAAACTCCTGCGTCCGATTATCACGCCCCTGTCCCAATCCTGCACCGCACCTGCCAGGATCTCACTGGCTGATGCCGAACCCTCATCAAGCAGAACGGCAACACGTGCCCTGGTAAGCTCTCCTGACGGTGCACTCTGGTACTCCTGCCTCGATGTATGCAACCCCTCCAGGTAGACAATTAGTTCCTCCCCGGAAAGAAGTTCATCGGCAATCTGAACCGCAGGAACCATATAACCTCCCGAATTACCGCGAAGATCAATCACCAGGTGTTCCATGTTGCCTGACCTGAGCTTCGCGACAGCCTGTGAAAACTCAACAGCTGTCTGCTCTGAAAAACGGCTGAGCTTGATATAGCCCACATTGTCTGTCAGCATGTATGCGGCATCAAGGCTGTTAACAGGTATCTTGTCACGCGTTATTGTGAAATCCAGCAATTCCTTCTCACCTTTCCTGAAGACCGACACATTAACTTTTGTTCCCTTCGGCCCCCTGAGCCTCTTCTGTACACCGGTGGTGTTCATGCCTACTCCTGTAACCTTCTCTCCGGCAATGGATATTATCCTGTCACCGGCCATTATTCCCACCTCTTCTGACGGTCCTCCGGGGATTGGAGATATTATTATAATCGTATCATTAAGGAGATTGAACTGTATTCCAATTCCCTCAAAATTACCCTGCAGGGGTTCATTCTCCTCCTGGACATCCTTTGCGGGTATATAGACCGAGTGAGGGTCGAGGTTGCGAAGGGTGCTTGTTATCATCTGCTCCGTAAGGGCCGAAATGTCGACGCTGTCAACATAGATGGCTTCAAGCAGGGCAAGGGTTTTGCCAAGCTTGAAGGTCTCCTGGGTAAGTCCCTGTGACCTGAGAGCGGTACCCTGAATCAGCAGGGTGACAGTAATCGTTACTATAAGCTTCTTTATCATTTCCGGTTTTTTCTCTTGTCTTAACTGCAAATACCGTTCCCAATATTCCGGGCAGTCGCGGCCCTTAAACCGTGACAAGCTGACTCGCTGCCCCGGCACTCAGATCAGTACTTTATTCCCACTCTATTGTCGACGGTGGCTTTGAACTGATATCGTAAACCACCCTGTTTACCCCTTTTACCCTGTTGATTATCTGGTTTGAAACCTCTGCTAGGAACTCATGAGGCAGATGGCTCCAGTCTGCTGTCATTCCGTCGGTTGAAGTCACCGCCCTGAGGACCACTGCATTCTCGTAGGTGCGCTCGTCGCCCATCACCCCCACTGACTGCACAGGCAGCAGAATTACAGCTGCCTGCCATACCTTATCATAAAATCCGTTCTTCTTCAGCCCTGAAATGAATATCTCATCGGCATCACGCAGCGTTTCAAGCTTGGCTGGTGTGACCTCGCCTACTATCCTGATTGCCAGGCCGGGTCCCGGGAATGGGTGTCTGCCAAGGATCTCATCAGGCATGCCAAGTGCATGTCCGACCCTCCTGACCTCATCCTTGAACAGCAGCCGGAGAGGCTCGATTACCTTCAGATGCATTTTTTCAGGCAACCCTCCTACATTATGATGTGACTTGATTGTAGCTGAAGGCCCGTTAACGGAGACTGACTCGATTACGTCAGGATATATTGTTCCCTGTGCAAGCCATTTTACATTCTGTACCATGTGAGCCTCGCGGTCAAAAACTTCAATGAATATGCGACCTATAATCTTCCGCTTGGTTTCGGGATCATTAACACCAGCAAGCCCTTCCACGAAATCAGATGAGGCGTCTACACCTCTTACATTCAGACCCATCCTCCTGTAGGCATCCAGAACTGCCTCATACTCGTGCTTGCGGAGCAGGCCGTTGTCAACGAATATCGAAGTCAGCCTGTCACCGATGGCCCTGTCAAGCAGCAACGCGGCAACAGATGAATCGACGCCGCCGGACAGGCCAAGCACAACCCTGTCATTTCCAAGCTGCTCCCTTAGTGAGCGTACGGTCATCCCGACGAACGATTCCGGAGTCCATTCAGCATGGCAACCGCAGATTCCCCTTACGAAGTTGCCGAGCATTTCTGTACCCTCGGTGGTATGGTAGACTTCCGGATGAAACTGAATGCCCCATGTATCTTCACCTGCAATCCTGAATGCCGCTACCCTGACATCCCCGGTTGAGCCGGTGATTATATAACCGTCAGGCGTCCGGACAATTGTGTCACCATGTGACATCCATACCTGTGACCCGGGTGAGATTCCTCTGAAGAGGGCATCCGAGGTGTCAACAGAAACAAGTTTCGCCCTGCCGTATTCACGGGTATTGGAGGGCATTACTTCCCCTCCGTATCCATGGGTAAGGTACTGTGCACCGTAACATACCCCAAGCAGAGGCAGTTTGCCCTTTATTTCCGAGAGGTCGGGGAATGGTGCTTTTTCATCACGTACTGACCACGGGCTGCCTGAAAGGATTACTCCCTTCACGCTGCTGTCAGGTTTGGGAAAATGGTTGAATGGATGAATTTCGCAATATACGTTCAGTTCCCTTACACGTCTGGCTATCAGCTGTGTATACTGGGATCCGAAATCGAGGATCAAGATTTTTTCCTGCACCTGTGATTTTTTAAGGAGGTTATCAAGGGGTCAAAGATAATTAATCTGAGTTTACGCGGTCATCAGCCGATCTCATATGTGTTACCCTCCCGGGCGGCTTCGGTTGCAGGAAAGATGCTGCGTGCCTCCTCTTCGAGCTTTGCTGTTGACCTGTAACGGGCCGAAAAATGGCCCAGCAAAAGCCTTCCTGCTTCCGCTTCCAGGGCCACCTTCGCCGCATGGGCCGCCGTCGAGTGGCGGGTTTTTACGGCAAGTTCATCATTGTCGGTCCCGAAAGTAGCTTCGTGATAAAGAAGATCAACACCACTGACATATTCATGAAGCTTTTTGAACCAGCCGGTGTCACTGCAGAAGGCATATGAGGCAGGCCGGCGCGGTTCCATCGTGACCCGGGTGCATGGAATGACCACGCCGTTGTCACGGATTATGTCACCACCCCTGCGTGCCGTTGCAATCTCTTCGATTGACAACCCGTATTCAGCTATCTTCTCCTTAATCATGTTGCGGTCAGGCATCTTTTCCCTGAAAAGGTATCCGTATGTTGGTATCCGGTGCTTAAGCGGAAAGGAGAACACCTCAACCCGCCTGTCGTCAAGGATCTTTTTCATGCTGCGTCCCGAGACAGTGTGCACTGTAAGGTCAAATCCGAGATGGATGTCAAAATCAGCCAGGTGCCTGCTTATGAGTTCCTCTGCCTGATCCGGGGCATAGAGGTGGAGCGGTGTCTTTCTTCCCATCAGGTTATAGGTTGAGAGAAGAGGATAAATCCCGAAGAAGTGATCACCGTGAAGATGGCTGATAAAAATATGGTTGATACGGCCGAAGCGAATCCTGTAACGTCGCATCTGCATCTGAGTTCCTTCACCGCAGTCTATTAAAAACAACCGCTCATGCACATTAAGCACATGAGCGGTAGGATATC
>CAZOHL010000054.1:0-20222 GCA_964579645.1 uncultured Rikenella sp.
CCTCCTTACCAAAATCGGGCCAAAGTTTTTCCGTGAAATAGAGTTCAGTATATGCCAGCTGCCACAGGAGGAAGTTACTTATTCTTTTTTCCCCGCTGGTTCGTATCATAAGTTCAGGGTCAGGAATATCAGACGTGGTGAGGCTTGCGCTGATTTTATGTTCATCGATCTGTTCCGGGCTCAGTCTGCCCTCCATGACTTCAGCGGCAATCCGGCGGCATGCTTCAGAAATCTCCCAGCGTGACGAGTAGCTTAGAGCAACCACAAGGGTCATCCGCTTACCCCCTGATGTGATCTGCATCGTCTCGAAAAGCCTGTTCCTGACTTTTTCGGACAGACGTGAGAGATCACCGATGACCTTGAGGGAGATACTCTTTTCGAGGAGTGTCCTGGTTTCGTTGTTTATTGATTCGATCATCAGGTCCATGAGGGCAGAGACTTCCTCGTCAGGCCTGTTCCAGTTCTCGGTTGAGAACGCATAAAGAGTGAGGTACCTGATTCCAAGCTCAGCAGAAGCCTCCACGGTTCTTTTAACTGCCTTCACCCCCTGGTGATGACCGAAAATCCGTTCCCGTCCCCTCCTGTGCGCCCAGCGGCCGTTGCCGTCCATAATGACAGCCACATGCCCCGGCAGCCTGCTCATATCTATCTGATCCTTAAAAGTCAACGCTATCTCCTCTTTCTGTTTTTATCTTTTCCCATCTCTGCAAAGGCAGGACAACCTGCAAGTCTGTTGTAGATCTTCCATGTGACTGAGACCCCCAGGAAACTGTACCAGTCATTATTGTGGGTCCATGTTTTGTCAACCGGTTCGCCACCGGAATCTGTTATTTCGAATTGGCCATCCAGTTTATCGGTAAAAGTCTTGCGGAATCCATATTCGATTTCAACGCCAACCTGGTTTGCCACGTTGACCTTGAAACCGGCAGAGAATGGAACAGAGAGGAATGGGCCGGACTTGCCTGCCATTGATAAAGCCGCGCCTCCGGCGATATATGGTGAATAGTCAATATGCCTGCTCCTGAAAGTGGAATAGGGGAAGAAGTTGTATTCATATGTTGCGCCCAGCTCACCGGCGAATGAGCCCAGCGGGGTCATGTAACCGCCCAGGAGGTTAGCCCTCACGGCCTGCCTGGGATTGAAATTGTACCTGTAAAACAGCTGCATGGCCGGACCGGGCTTGAAGAAAGCATTCAGAGGGTTCTGCTCACCGAGATAAGTTATCACCCCTGCCGAGACGCCGTAATCGGCGCTGCGCTGAGGCAATGCCGGAAGAGCCAGGATTATAAGTATTGCTATTGTGATCGGTCTTTTCATCTCCATGGTCATTGACGCAACATTCTGAAATCCGGCAAACCGTTGCGTGCGGTCTTGATCCTGTAGTTCAACGTCACGCTGAAAGTATGGTAGACGTCATTTCTTTTGGAATAAGCAGACGTATACCCGTCAATATAGTCGGAGAGGGCGTACCTGCCCGCAAGTTCCACTCCGATAAGCATATTCGGATCAATGGCCAGCTTGGCGCCTACGCCAAGAGGTATCACCGCGGTGAACCCGCTTCTGTTGAGTGTCGGATCCTGAACCCATTTCGCCTGTATCTTCTCATTACCGTAGAACACGTTGTAACCAGCTCCGCCGATACCGGTAAGTGCATAGACATCGACACTGCGGAAAAAGTCACGGAGCCTGTTTGCCCTCCTGTACCTGTAGGTCTGAAACAGGAAGCTGTTGCGCTCACGGTTCCTGACGAAATAGTACTCGCCGAGCAGTGCAGGTTCATAGAGGAACGAGCTCGTCTCGTAGAGCCTGCCATCACTGTTCGAACCTCTCAGGTCATTGGCATGAGTCATGAGGTAGGTAAATGAGAACCTGGCCGCTATGTTGTCAGTGAAGAAGTACCTGAATGAACCGTTGACGCTGAAACGTGTCTGCATGAATGTTATATCCCTGATTCCCAGGGCATTGTCACCTATAGTAAAACCTCCGATGTCACCGTAGAACTGAGACGTGCCGATAGCTGCCGTGGCTTCATATCTTTTCATCTTCCACAGCTGCCCTGATACGAATGGTGCAGTGAGAAGCACCACCATACACATTACTATCAGACGCTTAACCATCAGGCACATTGTAATTGCGGCTACAAATATAAGGAATGTACCAGATTTAAAACTTAAATATTCCTTAATTATTGTCAGTTACGGGGATCAGCGCCCCACATAAGCTTATTCCTCAGGGTACTGAAAAAATCATTTCCGGCGATTGTCACGGTGCTCAGCCTGGAGGATGACTGGCGCACGCTGATAATGGTTCCTGACGGTACTCTTGTTGCTTTCGAGTCAACCGTAACCATGCACTGGCTGCTCCGGCCTCCTGTGCCAAGGGTGATGACACTTTTTCCGGAGACGATTATTGGCCTCACTGTCAGGTTATGAGGTGACATGGGAACAATTATGATGCTTTCATCTGTCGGATAGAGGATAGGGCCTCCCACGCTCAGATTGTATGCAGTTGATCCTGTGGCTGTAGAGATAATCAGGCCGTCAGCCCGGTAAGTATTCAGAAAGGTACCGTCAACCTCGACGTTGATGGTGATCATGCTCTGGTCGATTTTCTGCACCGTTATCTCATTCAATGCCATGGCGTTACGGCTACCGGCAAGTTCCGGCGGTGAGGTAATTTCAAGCATTGCCCGGCTGATAACTTCATAACTGCCTGAGATAATGAGATCAACTGATTTTCCTATCTCATTATCAGGAATATTGGCCAGGAAACCGAGCCGCCCGGTATTTATGCCAGCTACCGGAATGCCGGTGGAACGTACTCTCATTGCAGTTTCAAGGAAGGTTCCGTCTCCGCCCACACTCAGTATCATTGATACATCAGCCGGGAGTTCCGTGATATCGCTGAAGAGTATCACCCTGTGATCATGGCTGAAATGGTGCCCCTCAGGGTCCATGATGTTCAGGTAGATTGTCACGTCCCTGTCATAGAGGGCATCAATTACCTTCATCAGACCCGCAGTGGTCTTTTCGGTAAGACTCTTGCTGTACAGTGCAATGGTTTTGTCCATCAGGATCCGGAATTACATATTCAGGTACTTCATAAGCAGGTTGTACCTGTCGGTATAGAAACGGTCCAGCTCGTCATTGTCGGTAACCCAGGTTGTGACATCGTACGAGTATCTCTCGAATGTTCGAATTATTGAAGCCAGGTCGGTAGTGTTCACCTTCAGGGTTATCTCAAGGCTGGTGGAGTCCGGATCAGAGGTGATGTGCATGCTGAGTATCCTTGCGTCATTGCTCTCCACTATCTGTGATATCCGGCTCATTGAGTAGTCTCTCTGGAGGACCTTCAGAATCAGAATTCCGCCCGGCTGGTCAATGGCTGAGATGGAGGCAATTCCGCTTATAATCTCATTGTAAGTAATGACACCGCGGTAGTGGTTATCGTCGTCAATGACCGGTACCACTGTAAGCTTATGCCGTGCAGCGAGTGCAAGCACCTCATAGATATGCTGATGTATCTTCACCGATGGTCTGGGCAGTGAGAGCGGGTGGTTGCCGATCGGTTCCTCCGGCTGGTTAAGATCATAGATGTCACTGTCAGAGATGAGTCCGAGGTAGTCACTCTCATTCACTATGGGCAGATGTGACACCCTGAATATCTCCATCCAGTTGAGTGCAGTCTGCGCTGTGTCAGATGTTTTCAGTGCAGGGACCACGTCTGATATCATGTCTTTGGCAAGCATTCACCGGCTCTTTGGCGAATAAAAGTACAAAAAACTGCGGATCTTTTTAACTTTGCCGGTGGAATCATCTGTTAAAGGAATGACAAGACTGAGTGTAAATATCAACAAGATTGCCACTCTGCGCAATGCACGTGGCGGGAATGTGCCGGATGTCAGGCTTGCCGCCGTGAAGTGTCAGGCTTTCGGGGCTGAGGGCATCACTGTTCATCCAAGGCCTGACGAGAGGCATATCCGTTACAGTGACGTGTATGAAATCAGGGATATAGTTACCACCGAGTTCAATATCGAGGGCAATCCCGAAGAGCAGTTTATCAGGCTTGTGCTTGATGTAGTGCCTGACCAGGTGACACTTGTGCCTGATGCCCACGATGCAATCACTTCCAACGCCGGATGGGATACCAGGAAGAATCTCGGGTTTCTTAGCGGCGTGATTGCCCGTTTTCATGAGAAGGGGATCCGCACATCCATCTTCACCGGAACTGACCCTGAGTTAATTGAATATGCTGCGCGCACCGGTACTGACCGCATCGAGCTTTATACCGAGCCTTATGCATCAAACTATCATGCTGACAGGGAAGCCGCAGTGGAGCCTTTCGTAAAGGCAGCTATAGCGGCACGGGATGCCGGGCTGGGTATTAATGCCGGACATGACCTTGACCTTCACAATCTTGCATGGCTTCATAGTCACATCCCCTGGCTCATGGAGGTATCCATAGGACATGCGCTTATCTCGGATGCCATTTACTTCGGGCTCGAAAACACGATACAGATGTACCTTCGGGAGCTTCGCAGGAGCTGACTCCTGTCTTACCGCAGGTGCTTTTCGATTATTGTCCTTAACACCTCTATCCCTACAAGGTTTTCTCCTCCGCCGGGGATGATTATGTCGGCGTATCGTTTAGACGGCTCAATAAACTGAAGGTGTGAGGGCTTCACCGTCTTGTTGTACCGTTCCAGCACCATCAGCACCGAACGTCCCCGTTCGACTATGTCACGCTGTATCACCCTGCCGAGCCTGTCATCTGCATCAGCATCGACGAATACCTTAATGTCAAGCATTTGCCTTAGGCCCGGATCTGTAAGTACGAGTATGCCCTCCACCACAACAACCTCGGCCGGCCTGATCGGAATTGTTTCCTCTGATCTTACACAGGTGAGATATGAATAAATGGGCATCATGATGGGTCTGCCGGCCTTCAGTTCTGCAAGATGGGCTATCAGGAGGGGCCATTCGACGGAGTCAGGATGATCAAAATTGATATTCTGCCTCTGTTCAACAGGTATATGGCTGTTGTCACGATAGTAACTGTCCTGCGGCAATATCACCACCTCCCCCTGAGGCAGCATCTCTGTCAGTTTTCGTACTACGGTTGTCTTTCCTGATCCTGTGCCTCCGGCGATCCCGACAATAAGCATAAAATGATTATTTTTGTACCAAAAGTAACAAAAACAACCGTATGGTAAAGCACATAGTGATCTTTAAGCTTTCACCGCCTGTCACACCCGAAGAGAGGAACGAGGCTGTCATGAAGCTGAAGGAGGTCTTCGGGCCGCTGGGCAACAGGCTGAAGTACATAATCGAGTATCGTACAGGTGTAAATATAACTGATGTGGACCATGCCGGGGATTTTGTGATTGACGCCACTTTTGCCACGCTTGATGATCTGAGGAGGTACCAGTCAAGTGAGCCGCACCGTGAGGCAGTGGCTGCAGCTTCAATTATCAAAAAAGCGAAACTGGTTGTTGACTACAACTTCTGAAACTGATGAGTTCACTTTATCCCATCCGGTTCAGGCCTGTTCTCAAGGAGACTCTCTGGGGAGGGAGCACTCTCAGGGAGCGATTCGGCAAGAAAGCCGGACCCGGAGCCAGGGTCGGAGAGAGCTGGGAAATCTGCGGCTTGCCTGGAATAAGTTCTGTGGCAGCCAACGGATTCCTTAAAGGAAACAGGCTGGAAGAGATTGCGGAAATCTACATGGACGAGTTGCTGGGTGAAGATGTTTACGCGAAGTTCGGCACCGAGTTCCCGCTGCTTGTCAAGTTCATTGATGCAGCTGACAGGCTCTCGATACAGGTTCATCCCGGTGATCGGCTTGCCTCTGAAAGACACCATGCCTGGGGTAAGACTGAAATGTGGTACGTCATTGATGCGAAACCGGGTGCAGTCATATATACCGGATTCAGGAGAAAGATCACCAGGGAGGAATATCTTGAGCATCTTGCTGCCAGAAAGCTTGCTGACCTGGTGAATGTGACCCCGGTAAGGCCGGGTGATGTATTCTTTATTCCTGCCGGTCTGGTGCATGCAATAGGTGAGGGAGTGCTTCTTGCAGAGATACAGCAGACATCAGACGTAACCTATCGCATCTATGACTGGGACCGTGTTGACGCTTCAGGCAAACCACGAGAGATGCATACCGCTCTCGCCATCGATGCAATCAACTTCAGCCTTGACAGTAATAACCTGATGAGGCCCGAGCCTGAGCTGAACCGGTCCGTGCTGCTGGCTGAAAGTCAATATTTCCACACCAGCCTGATAATGTTTGACAGGCCGATAATTAAGGATTACAGCCTTACTGATTCATTCGTCATCTACATATGCACAGGGAGCATGGCAGTTGTGGAATGCAACGGTTACAGCGAAGAGATAAAGGCCGGCGAGACAATTCTTATTCCTGCTTCGGCAGACAGTGTTGCCATTATCCCAAAGGGAAAGGCCACCCTGCTGGAAGTATTTGTTCCACAAAAAAACACGACAAAATGAGACAGCTTACACTGCTTGCAGCAACAATCATAATGATAATTGCCTCAGCCTGCGGAGGAGGTACCGGCCCGGAAGGAAACAGGAAGAAGGATGTACAGGTGGCAGATACGGGTTATACGGGAATAAAGAACTACGTCAGGGATAATGTCAAACTGAAGGAGAGTGAGTTTAAAAACGGCATTCGGGAAGGGATGACCCGGACTTTTTACAAAGGTGGCCAATTGGAACAGGAGATACCCTATTCCGGTGACAGGAAGAACGGCGAAGCCAAATGGTACTACCCTGACGGGAAACTCTTCAGGGTCACTCCATATGTAAATGATACCATACACGGTGACCAGGTACAGTACTACAAGAACGGAGGGGTCAAGGCCCGGCTCCGTTATGCGGATGGAAAGCGCTTTCCGGGTCTGGAAGAGTATATGATGAACGGAGAGAAGGTGACCGGTTATCCGGAGGTCAGGTACAGGGTCAATGACCGGTATGCGGAGAGAGGACTCTATAAAATATTCATCGAGTTCACTGATATGGCTGAGAATGTGAAGTTCTACAGGGGTGACTACGTCGGCGGCCTGGTTGACATTGACTCCATGACCCTGCTCCTGCAGACCGCCACTACAGGTTATCTTGATCTGCAAAAGAAACCGGGCAATCATGCCGATTCGGTGGTGGTGATAGCATCATACCTGACACAGTTTGGCAACAGGCTCTATTACCGGCTTGCAATTCCATTACCATATAAAGACTTAAATTAAATGATATGTCACAGACACTAGTACCTGGCCTCAGGCTTACCACAACAAAAACGGTCGGCGCCAATGATACTGCCGCTGTTTACGGATCAGGATTGCATGATGTGTTATCCACTCCGGCTATGATCGCACTGATGGAACAGACAGCCATGCAGGCTGTAGAGGCATGCCTCGACGAGGGAGAGGGGACCGTAGGGACAGAGGTTAATGTAAGGCACCTGAAAGCCACTCCCGTTGGCAGGACAATTACATGTACCGCCACACTGCAGGAGGTAAACGGAAACAGGCTACTCTTTCATGTTGAGGCAGATGATGAGAACGGCAGGATAGGTGAAGGCAGACATGAAAGATTTATTATTGACAACAGGAAATTCATTGAAAAGCTGAGCAGGTAATGATCATCAGGTCAGCCTCATTTGTCACCAGCAGCGCAAAGATCAGTCAGCTGCCGCCACCTGACCGTCCGGAATATGCCTTCATAGGCAGGTCGAACGTCGGAAAGTCATCTCTGATCAATATGCTAGTCTCAAATAAAGGGCTGGCAAAGACGTCAGGCAGCCCCGGCAAGACGCAGACAATAAACCATTTTGTCATAAACGGCAGCTGGTACCTGGTTGACCTGCCCGGTTACGGCTACGCGCGGGTATCGCAGAAGATGAGGGATCAGTGGGACAAGCTCTTTACCTCATATGTGACACTGAGGGAGAACCTCATCGTGCTCTTCGTGCTGATAGACGGCAGACATGAACCAATGGCTTCTGACCTGGCATTCATGGAGAAACTGGCTCTGAACGGGGTACCCTTTGCACGGGTCTTCACAAAAACTGACAAGCTATCTGGTGCTGAAGCAGCGAAGAACAGGGCCATACATGACAAGGTGATGCTCCGCTCCTGGGAGAGTCTCCCTCCTACTTTCGTCACATCTGCTTCGAAAGGAACGGGCAGGGAGGAGGTTCTCAATTATATTGACAGCACCATGATATTTTTTACCGGTAAGAAATGATTGAACCATAAATACTATTTTTGGGGCATCGTTGAGTATAACCAAAATCAAATATCTGATATGATCGGCCGGGCTCCTTTTAAGATATTTTCATGTACCTCATCGCTTACAATAGCAGAAAAAATTGCCGACCACCTCGGCATAGAACTTGGAAAGAGCTCATTGCTGAGCTTCAGTGACGGCGAATTTCAACCCTGTTTTGACGAATCAGTCAGGGGTTGCCATGTATTCATAATCCAGTCCACCAATCCACCCGCTGAGAACCTGATGGAGCTCCTGCTGATGATTGACGCTGCAAAGCGGGCTTCGGCCTATAAGGTTAATGCGGTCATCCCGTATTATGGTTATGCACGGCAGGACCGGAAAGACCGTCCGCGGGTTTCACTGGGAGCCAAGCTTACCGCTGACCTGCTGACAAAGGCAGGCGTTGACCGGATAATTACGATGGACCTTCATGCTGACCAGATACAGGGTTTTTTTGATGTACCTGTCGACCATCTTTTCGGGTCGGCCCTGTTTGCTCCGTATATAAGGAACCTGAATCTTCCCAGCCTTACCGTATCAGCTCCTGACATGGGCGGTTCGAAAAGGGCAAATGCCTATGCGCGCTACCTGCAGTGCGAGATGGTACTGTGCTACAAGCTGAGGAAGAAACCGAATGTTGTTGAGGAGATATCGATAATAGGTGAAGTGGAAGGGAGGCATGTGGTCATAATTGATGACATGGTAGATACTGCCGGTACCCTGACTTTTGCAGCAACCGTGATGAAAGACCGCGGTGCACTCAGTGTGAGGGCTGTGGCCACCCACCCTGTCCTGTCAGGAAATGCTGTTGAGAAGATAGACAAATCGCCGCTGGAGGAACTTGTTGTCACAGACAGTATTCCGCTCGTCTGCCAGTCACCGAAAATAAAGGTGCTTTCTATTGGCGAGATCTTCGCCGAGGCTATAAAAGCTGTCTATACAAATACCTCTATTAGTTCGGGTTTTGTTTTCTGAGCTTTTTCACTATATTTGCACGCCAATTTTTTCCAACAAAACGTCAAACGTGTGATGGGAGGTTATATGGCATTAACCTTGAGTAGCACAACAAATTAAAGACTGATGAAAACCATTGAGATCAAAGCCCTGGCCCGTGAACATTTCGGCAAGAAGAGCACCAACAGCCTGAGGGCAGAAGGCAATGTCCCCTGCGTTATGTACAGGGAAGAGGGAAACCTTCATTTTTATGCACATGAGAACGCCTTCCGCGGGCTTGTTTACACCCCTGAAGTATATCTTGCAAACATAGAGGTGGAAGGAAAGAACTACACTGCAGTGATGAAGGAGATACAGTTCCATCCCGTGACTGACAGGCTCCAGCATATTGATTTCATGCAGGTAAGTGATAACAAGCCTGTGACAATTGATATCCCGCTGAAGATCACCGGCGAGTCATCCGGAGTAAAGGCCGGGGGCAAGCTTCGCGTAAAGCGCAGGGCACTGAAGGTCAAGGGTCTTACCGGCAACATTCCGGATCATCTTACAGTTGACATTACCGGTCTCGGAATAGGACAGTCAATCAAGATAGGTGACCTCAACTACGAAAACCTTGAGATCATTGACAACAAGCGTGCAATGATCGTATCTGTTGATGTCTCCAGGCTCTCCCTGAAGGATGAAGAGTCAGCTGCTCCGGGAGCAGAGGCTGCCGCTGAGGCACCTGCCGCAGAATAACGACAACGCTTGCCCGCGTGAATAATGAAACATCTTATCGCCGGTCTTGGCAACATAGGCGACGAGTATAGGAACACACGTCACAACGTAGGTTTTATGGTACTGGATGCTGCAGCCGCAGCATCCGGTATCGTTTTTAAGGACAGCCGTTACGGGTATATCGCCAGGATGCGGCACAAAAACGCTGAACTGGTTTTGCTCAAGCCGTCGACTTTCATGAACCGAAGCGGTAATGCCGTGCGGTACTGGATGCAGAAGGAAAAGATAGCACAGGAGAATCTCCTGGTCATTACAGACGATATAGCAATACCTACAGGCAGTATAAGACTCAGATCAGCAGGAAGCGCTGGTGGACACAACGGCCTGACAAGCATAAGTGAAGTGCTGGGTACCGACCAGTATGCACGCCTGAGGATAGGCATTGGCAGTGACTTCCCAAGGGGCAGACAGATTGATTACGTACTGGGAGAGTGGAACCCGGAAGAACTCAGGATCATGGAAAAAAGAATCCCGCTGGCAATTGAGATGATTCTCTCATTTGCAACTGCAGGTTGCGAACTCACGATGACAGCATATAACCGTAAGGGCAAAACTCTCAGCGATGACACAGTATTGCCCCCTGCAAAACCATGACCGATGACTGGGTATAAACCCCTGCATAACAATGAGTGATGACAGCATATTGCCCCCTGCAAAACCATGACCGATGACAGCGGATAACGGCGAAAGGATCGATAAGTTCCTGTGGTTTGTAAGGCTGTACAAGTCACGCAGCATAGCCACCGAAGAATGCAGGAAGGGGAGGATTACAGTCAGCGGCCAGAACGTCAAGCCGGCATCCCTTATCGCTCCCGGGGCGACAATAATGGTCAGGAAACCACCGGTGACGTACACCTACACTGTTACCGCCATCCCCAAAGGAAGAGTCGGGGCACCTCTTGTCAGCAGCTACATTACGGACATCACCCCTGAGGAGGAGAAAAACAAACTCATTCCAGGGAAAATTGTCAGCGGATACCGGCCGCGCGGCAGCGGCCGCCCCACCAAAAGAGAACGGAGGGAACTCGACGACTTCCTGGAATAGAACCAGGAACTCCCTCCGGATAGTTCCGCGTATAAGTATCCGGACAACTTCGGGATGGTGGTATAAATACCTAAAAAAGAGGTTATACCTGCTAACGGCTGCCTGTACCGGCAATCATGGTACAAACTTTTCATACCTTCGTACAATGTGAGGCCCGCGGGCTCCATGACTCTTTAACAGAAGGTAAAACCTGGTTGCGGAATGGGTAAGAAGAACATTGAGAAGTTTGATATTTTCTATCAGCTATTAAAAAAGTATGTCGATTTCTGGCACAATTATATTTTCTATCGCAGGGTAATAGTCCTGGGCAAGGACACTGTTGATTTTTCAGTGCCGACAATATTTGCACCAAACCATCAGAATGCACTGATGGATGCCATGGCTGTGCTGTGCACGCTTGACCGTCAGCTGATATTCCTGGCAAGGGCTGATATCTTCAGAAAGAAGTTCGTGGCAAAGATCCTGTATTTCCTCAAGATGCTTCCTGTTTACCGGATCAGGGACGGTTTCGAAGCCGTGAAGCAGAATGATGACACCTTCCGCGATACTCTGAGGGTGATGGAGAACCGCAATGGGGTGGTTATCCTGCCGGAGGGCAATCATGCCACCTTCAGGAAGCTGAGGCAGCTGAAGAAAGGTATATGCCGCATCGCCTTTCAGACAGCTGAGGCAAAGGAGTTCAAAGGTGAAATAAATATAGTCCCTGTAGGGCTTGAATACTCACATTACTGGCGTTTCAGGCAGGTACTCACTGTTGTGTACGGTCATCCGATACATGTGTCGGAGTATTATGACTCGTACAGGGAGAATCCAAACAGGGCCATAGCCGAGCTGCGTGACAGGCTCTCTGACGAGATGAAGAAGATGATGGTACACATCGAGGACGAGGAGAACTACGAGGCTGTCAATGAGCTGCGCAGCATCATCAACGAGAAGTACAGTGACAAGATAAGATATCCGAAGCTTTTCCGTGACAAGCGGCTTGTAAGCAAGCTCAACGAGCTGAGGCTGGCTGATCAGGAGAGCTACCGGGAGATATGCGAGGGATCACTGGCGGTGCGTGACAGGGCTACGGAGCTGAACGTCACATACCGTCTGCTCAGAAAGAAGAGCCACAGGCTGGTATGGCTGACACTGTCATCACTGCTGCTGCTTATCACGCTTCCTGTCTTTATCGCCGGCGCCCTGTTCAATATACTAACCTACCAGGTTGCCTACCAGAATGCCATCAAGTCAAAGGATCCGGCATTCATCAGCACTGCCAGATACGGATTTTTCCTGGGGCTTAGCTTCATATTCGGACCGCTGTACCTTATACTGGCTCTTGTTTTCATAAAGCCATGGTGGGTGGCAGTCATGGCGTTCATGGTCATCCCGCTCCTTGGCATACTGGCATGGAACTGGTTCCTTCTGCTGCTCCGCACTGTAGGCGGATTCAGGATATGGAATCTCCGCCGTACAGGAAACCCGGTCTTCAGCTCATTGCTTGAAACATACAATAAACTCGTTAAACGCGTCTCTTCTCTCTGATAATGAAAGATATTTTTACCGGAAAGGTGGTCTGGATCACCGGTGCCTCCTCTGGCATCGGCGAGGCGTTGGTAAAGGCTTTCGCCCGTGGCGGAAGCAGGGTGATAGCATCATCGAATGATGAAGCAGGACTGGAAAGGGTGGCCGGAGAGTGCTCCGGCCTGAAGGGAAGTGTCACCTGCGTGCCGTTTGACCTGTCAGACACCTCCGGCATCGGGAGCCTTGTTAACGGGGTAGCAGATAAGGAAGGCAGGGTTGATATGCTTCTCAACATCGGTGGGATAAGCCAGAGGGCGCTGCTTATTGAGACACCGCTATGGCTTGATCGCAGGATCATGGAAATCAATTACTTTGGCACCATTGCGCTTACAAAGGCTGTGCTGCCACACATGATAGCCGCCGGCGGCGGGCATATAGCCGCCACCAGCTCCATCACAGGCCGTTTCGGTTTCCCTCTCCGATCAGCTTATTCAGCCTCGAAACAGGCGCTGCACGGATTCTTCGAGACGCTGCTGATCGAACACCGCAGGGACAATATCAGGGTCTCTGTGCTTATCCCGGGGCGGGTGCAGACTGCCATTTCGCTTCATGCGCTTACTGCTGCCGGCCGGGAGCACGGCAGGATGGACGACGGGCAGAAGGGAGGAGTGACAACGGCCAGGGCTGCGGAGCAGATAATCAGGGGGCTGCAGCGAAACAAAAGAGAGATACTCGTTGGCAGCAGGGAGCTGCTGATGCTGAAAATAAGAAAATATTTACCATCGCTTTTCTTCAGGATAGCGGGGCGGATCAAACCAATGTAGGAAAGAAATCATGAAGAACAAAGGTTACATTATCAGTGGCATCCAACAGATGGGTGTCGGAGTTTACGATCTCAGTGAAGCCTGGGAGTGGTACATCAGGGCATTCGGGATGGATTGCCGTATCTTCGAGGATGAAGCGGAGGCGAGGCTTATGCTGCCATATACCGGCGGCGAGCCGCGAAGCAGACACGCCGTGCTGGCGATGAATCTGCAGAGCGGCGGAGGATTCGAAGTGTGGCAACACAAGGGAAAAGAACCTGAATACCGTGACCGCGAGACAAAACTGGGTGACCTGGGCATCTTCGCCTGCAAAATGAAGGTGAAGGATATCGGCAGCGCCTGGAATTACTGGAAAGCCAGCGACGTGGATGTTTTGGGTCAGCCGATGGCTGATCCTGCCGGCATGAAGAGCTTCTATGTCAGAGACCCGTTCGGCAACCTGTTCCATATAGTGGAGGCCACAGACTGGTTCATGAACCTGAAGAAGATTTCAGGCGGGTCATACGGAGCAATCATCGGTGTTTCAGATATTGACCGGGCACTGGGGCTATATTCTGATATACTTGGTTATGACAGGATTGTCTATGACATCACCGGAACATTTGAAGACCTGGCAATGGTACCTGGCGGCAGCGGCAGATTCAGGCGGATGCTCCTGGCACCATCAAAACCGTTTCGCGGAGGGTTCAATCCCATCTTCGGCCAGAGTGTCATAGAGCTTGTACAGGTACTTGACCGTGAGCCATCGAGGATTTTTGAAGGGAGGCTGTGGGGCGACCCCGGTTTTATTCATCTCTGCTATGACATCAGCGGTATGGACAACCTTCGCAAATACTGCAGTGAGGCAGGCTTCCCGTTTACAGTAGACAGCAAATCGAGCCATAAGGGTAGTAGCTTTGATATGGGTGAGGCGGCAGGCTATTTCGCCTATATCGAAGATCCTGACGGTACCCTTATCGAGTTCGTCGAGACACACAAGGTGCCTATCTTGAAAAAATTCGGATGGTATCTTGACATGCGCCGGCGTGACCCCAACAAGCCACTTCCGTCATGGATGATCAAGTCACTGAGGTTCTCACGGGTAAAAGGCAAGAGGCAATAGCCATTAGGCATTAGTGTTGGCATAATCAGTGAAGAAACTGCATGATATACAATATCTTCACTATTGCCTATTGCCTATTGCCTCCTGCCTATTGCCTGCGCCTGAACCTCCCTCATCACCCTCATGAAGTTTCCGCCCCAGATCTTGGCAATGTCATCGCGGCTGTAGCCGCGGCGGATCATTTCCTTCGTAATGTTCTTCATCATTGAGACATCTGTGCATCCCTCTATGCTTCCGCCGCCGTCGAAGTCAGATCCGATGCCCACATAATCTACGCCGATCACGTCAATCACATGCTGAATATGGTTTACGGCATCTTCGACTGTGGCCAGCTTAACATACTGCTCTCTCAGTTTTGATATCTCTTCCCATCGCTGCTCCTGCTGCGCCTCGGTCAGCTCCTGACCAATGTTCTTCCATTTGTCGCGCAGTTCCTTGATCTTTGCATCATATTCGGGGTTGGGAACCGGCTGCCTGAGATAATCACTCAGAATGCAGATTTGTATTACTCCTCCGTTCTTCTTCAGGGCCTGGAGCATTTCGTCATTCAGATTGCGCGGGTTCTCGCACAGTGCACGGCACGATGAGTGGGAGGCAATCACCGGCGCCCTGGTTACAGCAAGCACATCATAGAACGACTCGTCAGAGATGTGTGACACATCAACAATCATTCCGACGCGGTTCATCTCCCTGACCACCTCCTCGCCGAAAGGGGAAAGGCCATTATGTTCCGGGCCGCCCTTGTCGCTTGATGAGTCGCAGATATCGTTGTTAAATGAATGGCAAAGGGTAATATAGCGTGCACCAAGATCATAATACTGACCGATCCTTGTTATGTCCCTTCCGACAGGATAGCCGTTTTCTATTCCCATGAAGACAGCCACTTTCCCTTCAGATTTCAGTGTCAGGGCATCATCAGGATCAAGGGCTATTCCGGCTATCTCGCGGTTGCGTGCCACACTTGCCTTGATAGAGTCAAATATGGCGAGGGTTCTTCCATGCTCCCTCTCAAAAGCCTCGGGAGTACGGGGTCCCTGCCCGATGAAAATGGCAAAGAATTCTGCATCAAGTCTTCCCTCCTTCATTCTCGGAAAATCGACACACCCCTTCTCATTACGAACACCCGGGTCAAATCCGCCCCTGAAGAAACGCATGGGTGTATCACAGTGTGTGTCTACAGAAAGAATGTCATCATGAATCCTTTCAGCCTTGCGGCTGATCTGCTCTTCGCCGGGCTTGCATGAAACCGCGAAGAGGCAGAGTGTAATTATGAAGAATTTTGTGCGCATTGTGGTCATTTTAGATGTCAGCGCTAAGATATAAATATCAAAGGCTGATTTTAACGGTCAGCCTGCGGCGAAGTCCTAAAAAAGGTTAAATGTATCAGCCTGATAACACCGGCGCTGGCATGTAAAAAAAGCCCCGACTAAGTGTCGGGGCAGCCATGAAAAGAATGGAAAAATTGCTTTTGGACAGTAAAAAGCATCTTAAATTTCTTCCGTGGTATCTTGTACTTTTATGATCAGGTATATTACTAAACGCAAATATAACCAATTTGTGTTGCTGCTCCTAATAATTCCGGAAAAAAAAGAGAGCCGGTATGCAGATAAGGCACTGTTCATGCAACTAGTTTAACTTTGATGCGTCATTGATCAAGAACAACCTGGGACTTGGCCACACCGGATATACACATACATGACAGGCTCATTGACGAGTGCCGCGGGGGAAGCCGGAGAGCACAGTTCAGGCTGTATGAGCTTTACTCGAAAGCGATGTTCAACACCGCTCACAGGATAATGGGCAACAGGGAGGATGCCGAGGATATGTTGCAGGAGGCGTTTACCGACTGTTTCAGGAAGATAGGGTCTTACCGTACTGACTCAACTTTCGGGGCATGGCTGAAGACGATAGTCATAAACCGCTGTATCAGCAGACTGAGGAAGAGGGAGACTGAGCTGGTTCTCATCGATGACTACAGCCGGCATGAGATGCAGCAGGATGAGCCACAGGAAATGATATGGCCCGACCCGTCTGTGATAGCCAGGGCTGTTGAACGGCTGCCTGACGGGTACAGGGTGGTATTCAGCCTTTATCTGCTTGAGGGATATGATCACACAGAGATTTCACAGATACTGGGAATCTCGGAATCAACCTCAAAAACACAGTATGCAAGGGCGAAGGAAAAACTAAAAAAGATACTCACAGAAATGCGCAGGGATGGATGAACTGGAGAAACACATAAGAAGCGTCAGGGATGAACTTGACATACACGAGCCCGGTCCGGATATCTGGAAAAGGATCGGAAATGATCTTTCCGCTGATGAGCAGATGGCCGGGATGAGTGAGTCCGGTACGGAATCAGAGGGCAGAATTATAAGCGGTCAGAAAATGTTCCCCGGGCCGGATGCTGAGCGAGGCAACGGAAGGGGTATTACAGTCAATCAGGGCAGGCATGTGCAGATACGCCGTATGGTCTGGCGTGCTGCAGTGGCTGTGATAGTTGCAGGAGCAGCAATCGCCATTATTGCAGGCATGCTGCTCAGCTCCCGGAGCCTGAATGATCCGCAGGTGGCAGCTGTACGGGAGACCTACAGGTATTATGACGAAAAGATAAGAACACTATACGAGGAGGCAGAACCTCTGCTGACAGCCAACCCGGAAATAAGCACAGAACTGACCCTGGGATTGAATGAGCTCGACAGCCTGTCAGCACAGATCATCCGTGACCTGGATGACAATATCGCCAGCAGTGAAGTGATAGAAGCACTGATAGGCAACTACAGGCTTCGGATTGAACTCCTCGAAGACATGCTCGGCCTGATGAAGGAGACAGGCATTGAAACGGAAAAAAATACAGGCAATGAACTATAAGACTCTGTTAACGGCTGTTATACTACTGCAGGCCGGACTGACAATTGCAGGCCAGGAGATATCTGACAGCAAGTTCCTGAAAAAATCATTCAGGGCAGGCAGTGATGCCATCCTCGAAGTAACCAACAAATACGGCGACATACACATCTCCCATTCAGGTAATGACTCAATCACTGTAAAGGTTGAGATCATCGCCTCGTCAAACAGTGGTGACAAGATTGATGCGCTGATGTCAGACGTAGATGTAAATATCTACCAGTCAGGGGCGGTTGTTCGGGCAGAGACAACTTTCCGCAAGGGAATCACTCCCCTTTTCGAGAGTCTCAAGGGACTGACAAAGAACCTGATCAACTTTGACTCACGTCTCAAGATTGACTATATAATTGAGTGCCCGGCGGCGACGGTACTCAGGATCACAAACAGCTACGGTGATGTATATATCGGAGATGAAACACCGGTGCTGGCACTAAAACTGTCAAACGGCAACCTGGATGCGACAGCCGTGGGCAATGCCCAGATGCTGGAACTCACTTTCTGCAAGGCCAATGTAAGAAGCATAAACGAAGGTAAGCTGACTCTTTCATTCAGTGAACTCCGTACCCGTGAAGCAGGAACAATCAAGTTCGCCTCTGTCTCGTCAAAGGCATGGATTGATGCCTGCCGTACGGTTGACCTCGACTCAAAGCGCGATGACCTGCATTTCGGCACCGTGGATGTAATGACAGGAACCAGCTACTTCAGCGACATTATTACTGACCGGATGACGGGGGAGATAAACATGTCAGTGAAATACGGGAACCTCTCGTTCGAAAATGTTGACCGTGGATTAAGGCTGATAGACATACGCTCATCGTATGCTGACATCGATATGGCACTGGAAGAGGGTTCAGCCTGTGACCTGGAGATCAGACATGCAAATGCCTTCGTCTCCCTTCCGGGATTCAACCCGGAGCCGGAGAAAACGGAGATAAATGCTGAAGATAAGGTCTTCCTTACAAAAGCCATTTCAGGCAGCAGTGCAGGAAGGTCCAGGATAAGGATTGACGCAACCAGGGGCGAGATAAGGCTCCTTCAGAAGTAGATTTTTGTGCAGAAATGCAACTGACCGGATTTTTTTATGTCCTTAAGGGGGAACAGTAAAAGGATAAGAATATGAAAACACTAATTCCGGCTATAATAATGGCCATGACAACACTTGCCGCCTGTAGTTTCTTCGTGGATTGCATTGACGGCAACGGAGATGTGGAAACCGAAGTGAGAGATGCGGTACCGTTTACGGCAATAGCCAACGAAGCGTCATTTCACGTTAATTACATCCAGGGTGATGAATATTCCATCACAGTTGAAGCAGAGAGCAATATTCTGCCTTATATAGAGACGAAGGTAAGGAGCGGTGCGCTGGAGATAGGAACCATCAGGGGGACACACTGCCTTAACTACACGAGGCACCCGGTAATCACCGTCACGGCTCCGCAGATAAGTGAGATTGTCAATTCGGGGTCAGGAGACTTTGTTGCCGGGCCGTTGTCAGGGAGCGAAGTCACGATTGTCAACAGCGGTTCGGGAGACATAACGGCTGCAACTCTTTCAGGCAACGAGGTCTCTGTTGTCATATCAGGATCTGGTGACGTGATGACGGATGCTGTCGATGCGACGTCGCTGAAGGCCACCCTGTCGGGGTCAGGTGACCTGACGATGTCAGGGGAAGCCGTAACAGGCCGTTTTGTGGTCTCGGGGTCAGGCACAGTCTACTCACGGTATTGCTCATGCAACGCAGCCACAGTTACCCTGTCCGGATCAGGATCAGTTTATACAACGGTTTATGATCAGCTGGATGCGGTTATAAGCGGTAGCGGGAACATCTATCTGGCGGGCGACCCTGATATTAACCTCACCCGCACGGGTTCGGGCCGGGTCATCCCTCTGTAAATAAAGTCTGCATATATGCATGTAGCGGCAGGTCTGAGACCTGCCGCTACATGTATGGATAATAATTACAATCTGGAAACAGGAATATCAGGTGAGATCAATCTCGTTACCCTGCCTGTCGCAGAACTGATACTGCAGGAAATGGAATGACTCGATTCCCTGTACCTTAATGCTCACGCCGTACTTCTTGTTTGTCTTGCTTATCCTGGAGAAGAGGCCTTCGCGCAGGTAAGCGGCAACGAAAGGATGGGTCCTGAGGATGAACCTCGTGGTCTTCACCTTTTCAATTATTGAAGCCAGGGTTCGTTCGATCTCATCGGTAAGAAGTATAGCCGGTGCAGTTTTACCCTCGCCCCGGCAGACAGGGCATTTTTCATCAGTGACTATTGTCATCTCCGGGCGTACCCTCTGCCGTGTGATCTGCATCAGCCCGAATTTACTGAGGGGTAATATGTTATGTTTGGCCCTGTCTGCGCTCATCAGTTCTTTCATCCTGTCATGGAGAGCCTGGCGGTTTTCGTTTGACTGCAAGTCAATGAAGTCAATCACGATTATTCCGCCCATGTCTCTCAGGCGCAGCTGACGGGCTATTTCCCTTGCCGCTTCAAGATTGACGGATAGGGCGTTTGACTCCTGGTCGGAGCCTGATTTTGACCTGTTGCCGCTGTTGACGTCAACGACGTGCAGTGCTTCAGTATGCTCGATAATAAGGTATGAACCCCCCTTGAATGAGATGGTTCGTCCGAAGAGCCCCTTGATCTGACGGCTGACGCCGAAATGGTCAAAAACGGGAAACTGCTCCTTGTATACCTTTACTATCTTTTCCTTTTCAGGGGCTATCTCCCTGATATAGGATTTCACTTCACCGGCTATAACCTCATCATCGACGATGATGCTGTTGAAGTCGGTACTGAGTATAT